>NZ_JTLA01000069.1:0-52001 GCF_000799055.1 Ensifer sp. ZNC0028 | reverse complement strand
CTGCGGCTGCGCGGCGGCCAGGCGGTCGCGCGCCGTGGCGGCGGAGGCCGGCGTCGCGTCATGCTGGCGGTCAGTGGTAAAGACGATCGAAACCGGAAGCTCCTTGGCTTCGGCATCGTCGATCAGAGCATTGGCGGCTTCGACCCGCTGGTTCCAGTCGGAGACTGTCGCCCAGCTGTTGTCGACGACGAGCGCGAGCGGACCGGCTGCCGAAAGCGTGTTCTGCCGTGGGTTGATCACGGGGTCGGCGATCGCAAGGATGAGGGCGGCGGCCATTAGCATGCGCAACAGCGTCAGCCACCACGGGCTTTGCGCCGGGGTCTCCTCGCGCTTCATCACCGAGGCGAGGATGCGCAGCGGCGGGAAGACTTCGGCCGACGGTCTTGGCGGCGTCATGCGCAGCAGCCACCAGATGACCGGCAGGGCAACCAGCGCGGCAAGGATGGCCGGATTGGTGAAGAGGAAGGCGAGGCCGCTCATAGCTGGCCTCCGTGGGTCGCGCGTCCCGGCATGCCAGAGAGATAGGTGTGCACGGCGACGAGTGCCTCGGAGGCGGGCCGGTCTGTCTTGTGCGGGGTGAAGGTCCAGCCGAGATGGCGGAGCGTCACGCCGAGCGTGTCGCGTCGGCCGATATAGGCGCGCTGATAGTCCTCACGCAGCACTTCGGCGCGGCCGGCGGTCAGCTTCTCGCCGGTCTCAGGATCGGTGAATTCGGTCCGGCCGGAATAGGGAAACACTTCTTCGGCCGGGTCGGCGATCTCGACCACATGGCCGCGCAGGCCGCGCCTGGCCAGCGGGCCGAGGCGGTCCATGATCTTTTCGGCAGGATCGAGAAAATCGCCGATCAGCACGAGGTCGCTGGCGCTGCGGATCATTCCGGTTTCGGGCAGGCCCTCGGCAAGCGGGCTCAGCATGATGGCAGTCGCCAGCCGTTCGGCGGCGTTGCGCGCCGAGACCGGCTCCATGATGCCCGGGCAGCCGATGCGCTCGCCCGAGCGTGCGAGGATCTCGGCGAGTGCCAGCATCAGGACCAGCGCACGGCTCTCCTTGGACACGGTGCCGAGCTTCGACTTGTACATCATCGACGGCGAGAGATCGGCCCACAGCCAGATGGTGTGGGCGGCTTCCCATTCGCGGTCGCGCACATAGGTATGGTCGTCGCGGGCAGAACGCCGCCAATCGATGCGCGACATGCTCTCGCCATCGGAATAGGGCCGGAACTGCCAGAAGTTTTCGCCGATGCCGCGCTTGCGCCGACCGTGCCAGCCGGAGATCACGGTGTTGGCGATCCGTCGCGCCTCGACCAGGCAATCGGGAACGAGCATGGCGCGCTGCTGCGCGCGTGAAAGCACTTCACTGGCAGGAGTACGCGAGACTATGTGCCCGACGGTGGCCATGCGTCAGCCTCTGGCCTGCTTCACCAGATCGGCGACGACGTCGCGCACGGTCATGCCTTCGGCGCGGGCGGCGAAGGTCAGCGCCATGCGATGCTGAAGCACCGGTTCGGCCAGCGCCAGGATGTCGTCGATCGACGGCGCCAGGCGGCCGTCATAGAGCGCGCGGGCGCGGGCGCAAAGCATCAGCGCCTGTCCGGCGCGCGGGCCTGGGCCCCAGGCGACGTTCTTGTCGGTCGCGGCATTGCCGTTGCCCGGTCGGGCGGAGCGCACCAGCGACAGGATCGCGTCGACCACCTTCTCGCCGACCGGCATCTGGCGGATGAGGCTCTGGATCTGCAGCAGCCGGGCGGCATCGATGACCGGGTGGGCCGTCGCTTCGCCGACACCTGTGGTTTCGAGCAGAATCTGGCGCTCGGCAGCAAGGTCTGGATAGCCGACATCGACCTGCATCAGGAAGCGGTCGAGTTGCGCCTCGGGCAGGGGATAGGTGCCTTCCTGCTCCAGAGGGTTCTGGGTTGCAAGCACATGGAAGGGCGCCGGCAGGTCCTTGCGGGCGCCGGCAACCGTGATGTGATACTCTTGCATGGCCTGCAGCAGCGCCGACTGGGTGCGCGGCGAGGCGCGGTTGATTTCGTCGGACATCAGCAACTGCGTGAAGATCGGGCCGGGAATGAAGCGGAACGAGCGATGGCCGGCCGCATCCTGGTCCATCACTTCGGAGCCGAGGATATCCGACGGCATCAGGTCGGGCGTGAACTGCACGCGGCTGGAATCGAGCCCGAGCACGGTGCCGAGCGTGGCGACGAGCTTCGTCTTGGCAAGGCCGGGAACACCGACGAGCAGGGCATGGCCGCCGGAAAGGACTGCGAGCAAGGTCTGTTCGACGACGCTTTCCTGGCCGAAAATGACTTTGCCGACTTCCGCACGCACCCGGGCGATTTCGCCCAGCGCACTTTCGGCCGCAGCGACAATCGCCTTCTCGTCGATCGCGTCAGCCGCGCCCTTCATCACACTCATGGTCATACTCCCCGGTCGCCCGTTGTTAAACCGAATCGCCCCTACAGCGCCGCGCGTCCTTATAGAGCGCGCCAGGCTCGCTGTAATATTGAGCCGCCGCAAGACGTCCTTAGATCGATCCCGATTTAAGGAATCATGCGGTAGCCGGGATTTCAGTCGCCAAAATCCAATTTAGACCCTGCCGGACGGCTGACAAGTCGGCGCCGACGCACTATCTCGTGAGATATCAAAGGTCTCGATGCAAAATCGAGGTCAAACGGGACGGAACAATGGCAGAAGCCGAAATTCAGCAAACCGGCGATGCGGCCGGACTGGCGGCCCTGATTGCGCGTGCTGCCGGGCAGACCGGCGAAAAAGCGCGCGGCCTGCCACCGGTTGACCGCTGGAATCCGCCGTTTTGCGGCGACATCGACATGGAGATCCGCGCCGACGGCACCTGGTTCTATCTGGGCACGCCGATCGGCCGGCAGCCCTTGGTCAGGCTGTTTTCCACCGTTTTGCGCAAGGACGAGGACGGGCGCACCTATCTCGTCACGCCTGTGGAAAAGGTCGGCATCCGCATTGTCGACGCGCCCTTCGTCGCCGTCGAGATGAGCGTGACCGAGGGGGAAAAGGGCCAGGTCCTGACCTTCCGCACCAATGTCGGCGACGTGGTCGAAGCCGGGGCGGAGCATCCGCTGCGCTTCGTCATCCATGGCGAGAACCGCGAGCTGAAGCCTTACCTGCATGTGCGCGGGCGGCTGGAAGCCCTGGTGTCGCGGCCGGTCATGTACGACATCGTCGAGCTGGGTGAAACTGTCGCGATCGACGGCACGGAGATGTTCTGCGTGCGCTCGGGCGGCGCGGTCTTCCCGATCATGCCGGCGGCCGAGCTGGACGCGCTCTCCCGATGAATGCGCATCCCTTCTCAGCCGACGAGTTTCGTCGTCGGGCGCTGACCCAGATGGGCGGGCCGATCGAGACCTCCTGGCGCGAGCACGGCGACTTCCTGCTCAATCCGGGCATGGTGCCCTATCTGGAGACGCTTAAGCTCAAGGACGCCGCAGTCCTGGTGCCTGTTGTCGACGACGGCGACGATGCGACGGTTATCCTCACCCAACGCACCACCAGCCTGCGCAAGCATTCCGGCCAGGTGGCCTTTCCGGGCGGTGCCGTCGACCCCGAAGACCGGTCTATCGAAGTCGCAGCGCTACGCGAGGCGCAGGAAGAGATCGGCCTCGATCCGCGCTTCGTCGAAACCATCGGCCGGCTGCCGCACTACATGGCCATGTCCGGTTTCCGCATCACCCCGGTGCTGGCCGTGGTCAAGCCCGGCTTCGAACTCGTGCCCAACCCGGAAGAGGTCGAAAGCGTCTTCGAGGTGCCGCTGTCGTTCCTGATGGACCCCGGCAATCACGACCGCGGCAGCGGCCACTGGCAGGGCGAGGAACGGCATTTCTACCGGATGCCCTATGGCGGCCGCAACATCTGGGGTATCACCGCCGGAATTCTGCGCATGCTCTATGAAAGGCTTTATGCATGACCTCGGTTGCTGGCGAAGGCTGGTTCTCGACGCCCTCCCTGCGTCGCGTTTTCGATGTGCTCAATGTCGACGGCGGCGAAGTCCGGGTCGTCGGCGGTGCGGTGCGCAACAGCCTGATGGGCTTGCCGGCCGGCGATATCGACATGGCAACCACCTGGCGCCCCGATGAGGTCGCCGAGCGGGCGAAGGCGGCCGGCATCAAGGTGGTGCCGACCGGCATCGACCATGGCACGGTGACGCTCGTCATCGACGGCATGCCCTATGAGGTGACGACGCTGCGCCGTGACGTTGCGACCGATGGCCGTCGCGCCGAAGTCGCCTTCGGCACCGACTGGAAGGCGGATGCCGAGCGGCGAGACTTCACCATCAACGCGCTCTACGCCAACGACCGCGGCGAGGTCTTCGACGATGTCGGCGGTCTCGCCGATATCGAAATGCGTACGCTGCGCTTTATCGGCGATGCCAGCGAACGGGTCGCCGAAGACTATCTGCGCATCCTGCGCTTCTTCCGCTTCTTCGCCCATTACGGCCGTGGCCGGCCGGATGCCGATGGCTTGCGCGCCTGTGCCCGCGCGCGCGCGAAGCTTGCAACGCTTTCGGCCGAGCGGGTCTGGGCGGAAACGAAGAAGCTGCTTTCGGCCGATGATCCCGGCCGCGCGCTGCTTTGGATGCGCCAGGCCGGCGTGCTCACCGAAATCCTGCCGGAAACCGAGAAATGGGGCATCGACGCGATCCCCGATATCGTTGCCGCCGAGCGGGCCTTCGGCTGGCAGCCGGACCCGCTTCTGCGGCTTGCCGCGATCGTGCCGCCGGACGAGGAGCGTCTGGAGGCCATGGCCGAGCGTCTGCGTGTGTCGAAGGTGGAGGCTGCCTATTTCAGCCGCTGGGCCAAGGCGCCCGCGGTGCCGGCGACGACCGTCGACACGGCCTTCGATCGGCTGCTCTATCGTCATGGGGTGGAAGGCATTGTCGTGCGGCTGCGGCTGGCACTCTCAACGGCGCGGCGCAAGTCGGAAGGAGACCCGGCGTTCTTGTCCGAGACCGCTTCGCTGCGCCGTCTTCTGGCGCGGGCCGAGGCCTTCAAGCGGCCAAGCTTTCCGTTGAACGGCGGTGATGTGCTGAAGGCCGGTGTGCCGGCCGGCCCGCGGGTGGGCGAGATCCTCGGCGAACTCGAGAACCTCTGGATCGAGCGTAACTTCAATCTCGACCGGGCAAACCTCGTCGCCCGGCTCGAAGCCATGGTGCAGCCGTCCTGATCAGGCCGCCTTGGCCGGACGGCTAAGCCGCCTTGGCCGGACGGCTCACGCCGCCTTGAGGACGGCTTAAGCCGCCTTGGACTCGTCGGTGATCCGGGCCTTGATGTTGTCGATCATGTTTTCGCGGATGACGGTTTCGCCGTGCGTTTCGCGCATGTGATCGACCACGCGGCGCACGATTTCGGCATCGTTATCGGCGCGGGTGTGCCATTCGCAGCCCGGGACGAGGGAACCGCATTCAAACAGGCGCATGGTTGCTTCCTTCCCTGTGTAAGTTTGATGCGAGAGCGGCGCGCCGGTCGGGCGACCGCACGGTCAGAGTAGCATCAACCCCCGGCACGGCCAATTGTTCCCGCCGAACGCGCGACAAGAAACCGTTATAGACAAGCGGGCCGTTGGTGTTATGGGTTTGCGGTAACAAGAGACGCAAAGGCCCTTTTGCCCATGACCTCCACCGTTCAATCGGAACTGATTGCCGCCATCCGGAACATTCCTGACTATCCGAAGCCGGGCGTGATGTTTCGCGATATCACCACCTTGCTCGGCAATCCGCGCGCCTTCCGTCGCGCGATCGACGAACTGGTGCATCCCTATGCCGGCACCAAGATCGACAAGATCGCCGGTATCGAGGCGCGTGGTTTCATCCTCGGTGGCGCGATTGCGCATCAGCTTTCTTCTGGCTTCGTGCCGATCCGCAAGAAGGGCAAGCTGCCGCACGACACCGTGCGCATCGCCTACAGCCTGGAATACGGCGTCGACGAGATGGAAATGCACAAGGATGCGATCCGTCCGGGCGAAAAGGTGATCCTGGTCGACGACCTGATCGCGACCGGCGGCACGGCGGAAGCGGCCACCAAGCTCTTGAAGCAGATGGGCGCCGAGATCGTCGCCGCCTGTTTCGTCATCGACCTGCCTGAACTCGGCGGGCGCAAGAAACTCGAAGCGCTCGGCGTCAATGTCCGCACGCTGATCGAGTTCGAGGGCCACTGATTGGTCGTTGCGGGATGGGTGCGGGAACCGCGCCCTTCCTTTGGCCTACATGCGGTTGATCGTCCGCAGCATCAATTGCACTTCGCGCTGGGCTGCCGGCGACAATGTCTCCACTTCGGTGAGCCAGAATTTTTCGGCTTCCGGCGGCTCGTCTTCCCAGCTTCGGACCGATGTCTCGTTATCATCGATGACGACGCGTCGGTGACCGCCAAGACGCAGATATTCGTCCGCCAATTCGCGGGCGTGGGTTCTTTCCATAGCCGCTCCTCCGCTAGCAATGGTCGCTTGCCCCGAAGCCGCTTCGGCGCGGCTGAGGGCGCGCAACCTGTAACTAGGGAGTTTACATCCGGCGGAAGGCGATTTTAAGAAATGATGGCGCCTGGCCGGTTTGGTCCGGTCAGACGAACTCGATGACCTTGCTCTCGAAACGGATCACCGCTTCGCCGTGCTGGTTTTCGCCTTCGCACAGGATCGTGTTGATCCGCCAGCCGGGCTTGGAGGCAAGCGAACGGCTTTCGAGGAAGGTGACGAAGTAGGTGACCGTGTCGTCGGCATAGACCGGCTTCAGCCATTTCAGGTCGCGAAATCCGGGCGAGGGGCCAAGGTTCGGCGCCTTCAGACCTTCGGCCGCAAGCCGGCGTTGCTCGTTTCGCCAGAACTTGACGAAGCACTGCATCCACCCGGCGCAGGTATGCCAACCTGAGGCGCAAAGGCCGCCAAACAGCGAATGCCGCGCCGCTTCCGCATCGAGGTGGAAGGGTTGGGGGTCGAAGTCGGTGGCAAAGCGGATGATGTCCTCGGCCGTAAAGGTCAGACTGCCGATCACGGTCCGGCTCTTGGCCGCGTAGAATTCTTCCATCGTCATCATCAGGCGTTGCCCTTGTCGCGGCAGCGAAAGAGAACCGAGCATTCGGAAACCGCCACGGGCTCGCCGGCCTGGTTGTTGATTTCGTTGCGGAACTTGACGATGCCGAGATCCGGTTTCGACTTCGAACGGCGCGCCTCGATCACCAGGCTGAAGCCCGAGAGCACGTCGCCGGCAATGACCGGCTTCCTCCAGTCCATGAAATCGATGCCGGGCGAGCCCTGGGACGTGGAATTGCTCATGAAGGCGTCGAGCATCATGCGCATGCCGATGGCGCTGGTGTGCCAGCCGGAGGCGGCGAGACCGCCCAGGATGCTGCGTTTTCCCGCCTCTTCATCAAGATGCATCGGCTGCTGGTCGAATTCGCTGGCAAACGCGATCATCTCCGGCGGCTTCATCTCGACCGGCTTGTAGTCGAACCGCCGGCCTTCGGAAAAATCCTCGAAGTAGAGCATGCTTGCCTTGTCCCGTCTGATTTGTTGCCGCATTACCTACTGCATAATTTCCGCAAGCGGAATCGATTTGCGCGGAGATACGCAACATCGCAGGTCCTCCCGCGACGTTTCCCGGTTGCGCTTGGCTCTTGTCCATGCAACCAGCTGACAATCCGTCCCATCCGCTCGTGTCTTGATTGAGGAAAGCGCGTGACCGAACTGAACAGAGCGCTCGCGGGCGCAGCCGAAAAAGGCATCATCTCCGCGCATCAGGTGCGCGATCTCGAAGTGTATCTCGCCGATCGTGGCTTCCGTTTCGGGCCAGTGGCATCGGATGCCGCGGCCGACAGGGCCGACGCCGCGCTCGATGCGCGGGCGGCGGAAGACAGCGAACAGCCCCGCTTCATCAGAGGCTTCCACGATATCCTGATCACGATCGGCGTCGTGGTGGTCCTCATCGGCTTGTGGGGCCTGACCGGCCCGCTCGCAACGCTGCCCGTCATTCTCGTGCTTGCGGAAATTCTTGTGCGGCGCCAGCGTCTGGCGCTGCCTTCGGTGGTGCTGACGCTCGCGCTCGTTCATTGGGTCGCAATGACCTCGATGTGGTTCGTGGACGATCACGGGGATGCCTGGCACCCCCTGACCTTCGGCCTGACCTATGTTGCTGCCTTCCCGATCCCGCTGGCGCTGTTCTACTGGCGCTACCGCGTTCCGCTGGCGCTGGCCGGCCTGGTGCTGTCGATCGCGATGCTCTGCGTGGTGGCGGTGCTCATCGCCTTCCAGAAGGTCTTCGGTATCGACGTTGCCAACCCCGACCACGTCCTGCTCTTTCCGCTGACCTTGTTCGTGGGGGCGATGGCCGTGTTCGCGATCGCCATGCGCTACGACGTTTCGGACCCTCAGCGGCTCACCACCCGTTCGGACATCGCCTTCTGGCTGCACCTGGCAGCCGCGCCGGCTCTGCTCTATTCGCTGATGGGCCTGGTGTTCCTGGCGAATGGCGGCGCAACATGGTGGGACGGACAGGCAAGCTTCAATCAGGCGGCTTCCGCAATCGTGATCGTCGCCGTGTTCATGCTGGTCGGGCTCGTCATCGACCGGCGCGCTTTCGTCACATCGGGGCTGTTGTCGCTTGGCGGTGCGATCTGGACTGTGTTGAGCAAGACCAATGCGTCGCTCGACAGCTACGTCTTCATCGCCCTTGCGGTCGTCGGGGTGACCGTCTTGTTCATCGGCATTTTCTGGCAGCGGTTGCGCCGCATGGTCATCGACCTCTTGCCGGAAACGATAACGGCGCGGTTGCATGCCGCGCCGTAGTATCAAGTTCTGATGCGCTCCGATCCCGCGCCTTGAGTGCGGGATCGGACCGGCAGGTCTTACGTGTTGAAGCGGAAGTGGATGACGTCGCCGTCCTGGACGACGTATTCCTTGCCTTCGTCGCGTGCCTTGCCGGCTTCCTTGGCGCCCACTTCGCCGCCGAGCGCGATGTAGTCTTCATAGGCGATGGTGTTGGCGCGAATGAAGCCACGCTCGAAGTCAGTGTGGATGACGCCGGCCGCCTGCGGCGCCTTGGTGCCGCGCTGGATTGTCCAGGCGCGCGTTTCCTTCGGACCGACGGTGAAATAGGTGATGAGGTCGAGCAGCTTGTAGCCGGCACGGATCAGGCGGTCGAGACCGGCTTCTTCGAGACCGAGTGCGCTCAGGAACTCCTTGGATTCTTCTTCCGGCAGCTGGGCCACTTCGGATTCGATCGCTGCCGAGATGACAACGCTCTCGGCGCCTTGCCCCTTTGCCATTTCGGCAACCGCGCGGGTGTGTTCGTTGCCGTCGACCGCATCGCTTTCCGCGACGTTGCAGACGTAGAGAACCGGGTGTGCGGTCAAAAGGTTCAGGCCCTGCAGGATGCGCAGTTCTTCGGCATCGAGCTTGGCGAGCATCGTGCGAACCGGCTTGCCGTCCTGCAAAAGCTTCAGCGAAGCTTCCATGATCGGCAGCTGGGCGACGGAGTCCTTGTCCTTGCCGCCGGCGCGCTTGCGGGTCTGTTCGGTGCGGCGCTCGAGGCTGTCGAGGTCGGCGAGCATCAGCTCGGTCTCGATCGTCTCGGCATCGGCGACCGGGTTGATGCGGCCTTCGACGTGCGTGATGTCGTCATCCTCGAAGCAGCGCAGCACGTGCACCACGGCGTCGACTTCGCGGATGTTGGCGAGGAACTGGTTGCCGAGGCCTTCACCCTTCGACGCGCCGCGCACCAGGCCGGCGATGTCGACGAAGGAGATGCGCGTCGGGATGATTTCCTTCGACTTGGCGATGTCGGCAAGCTTGCGCATGCGCGGATCCGGCACCGCAACTTCGCCGGTGTTCGGCTCGATGGTGCAGAAGGGATAGTTGGCCGCTTGCGCCGCTGCCGTCTTGGTGAGTGCGTTGAAGAGCGTGGACTTGCCGACGTTCGGCAGTCCGACAATACCGCATTTGAAGCCCATGGGGTCTCGTCCGTATCTTAAAATTCCGTTGGCGTGGCTATGCGGGAAGGGCGCTCCCCGGTCAAGGGCGCAGGCCCTGTTCACGGTAAATAAGGGGCCACGCCCGTTGAACGGGTGCTCTTCGGGCCGCATATGCGCTCAGATTTCCGTCGACCTGCGCGGCGGCCAGGACATTATTGAGGATTTCCGCATTGATCGACCAGAAGTTCATGTTCCCGCGCGTGCCGGTTGCCGTCGTCGATATCGGCGATACGCTCGAGGCGCTGTTGATCCGCGCGACGCTCGAAAGCATGGGCGCCGTCGTCACCCTGCATCTGCCGGGAACGCCCGGGGATTTCCTGACCTTGCTTGCCGGCGGCGAGCTGGTGCACCAGCATCTGGTCATTTCCGGACACGGCGACGAGAACGGCTTCGTCTTTGGCGACTATATCGAGGAGATCGACACATCGATGCTGGTCGAGGGCAGCTTGCCGCCAGCCGTTATCGCCGAACACGCCAGGCTTGACGGCAAGATCGTGCTCAGCACTTGCTGTGAGACCGGCGGCAAGAGCTACGGCGATGCCTTTGTCGAAAAGGGAGGGGCCGCCCTCTACGTTGCGCCTGAAGGCTCGCCCGAAGGAGCGGACGCGCCGCTTTTCGTGCATTGCTTCTTCCATGCGCTTCTGGCGCGCAAGCAAGAGGCAAAGGCGGCGCTGGAAAAAGCCCGCTCCTATGACGAAGCGTCATCGATGTTCGTCGGCTATTGGGGAAAGCGTTGATTTCCGCCTGCGTCCGTGCGCCTGCTTTTGCTTGATCGGCACCTGCGGCCGTAGGATAGTGCGCCGACGGGGCCGGTGCGCCGAGACGGCCTTGTCCGCAAGGCGGTCCGCGGCAACGCCGGCCAATCTGTCATCAACGGGGTGGTTCCGATGAGTGACAACGAGGTTGCCAGAAAAGTCAAAGTGAAGGTGAAGCCGAAGCTCGAGCGGCCGAAGCTTTACAAGGTCATGCTGCTCAATGACGATTACACGCCGCGCGAGTTCGTCGTCGGCGTGCTCAAGGCCGTGTTCCATATGAGCGAGGAGGCGGGCTACCGGGTGATGATGACCGCCCACAAGATGGGAAGCTGCGTGGTGGTCGTCTGCGCCCGCGACATCGCCGAAACCAAGGCCAAGGAAGCAACCGACCTCGCCAAGGAAGCGGGCTTCCCGCTGCTTTTCACCACCGAGCCAGAGGAATAACAAGCCTCATGAATAGGCGTGGCGGCCGGAGGGATGCCCCGCGGCCGGCCGGCTTCACGCCTTCCGGTGCAGGCGAAGCGGCTTGCTCGCTTCGCGCTCGATCGTGCCCTTGGCCTCGAGATCGAGTTGAACCGCCTTCAGCCACCAGCCCGCCTTCGCGCCCTCGGGAAAAAGGTCCTGCGGCAGCAACGGCAGCAGCCGCTCCTTCGCTTCCGCCACGCTCAGGCCGGGTGCTGAGGGCGGCAGCACCGCGAGCAGGGCTTCACGCATCGCCTCGTATTTCACCCGATCGACGCGATGTTTGT
The DNA here is from genome assembly GCF_000799055.1 of Ensifer sp. ZNC0028. NCBI lineage: Bacteria > Pseudomonadati > Pseudomonadota > Alphaproteobacteria > Hyphomicrobiales > Rhizobiaceae > Ensifer > Ensifer sp. ZNC0028. The sequence continues at coordinate 40,515 of NZ_JTLA01000069.1, read as the reverse complement.
GGCCGGGCGAGACGATGTTTTCGATCTCGATCTTCTCAGCCGGGGATGCCATTGGCCTCGCCCTTCACATAGTCGATCTTCGGCGCCTTGAATCCCATCGCCGCCCAGGCGGTCAATAGCCGCCACATGAAGCGGCCCGAATGCGTTTTGTAGCTCGGCAGCGTGTCGGCAAACTCGACGCCGGCCCTGCGGTCCTTCGTCATTGTGCGCATTTCCAGCGGCGGCTGTTCGTCCGGGGCAAAACGCTGATTGTAGACGCTCAGCCAATGGCCACCCTTGAACTCCAGGAACATGGCGGCGTTGCAGCAACTGGCGATGACCCGGCGCGTCGGCGCTTCCGGCGTCAGCCGGTGTTCGCGCAGGAGATCGCTGCCTCTCACGCAGCGGATGCGGTCCTTGCGGTAGAGCGCAAAGCGCGTCGAGCCGTCGGCCTCCATGACCGGCGACGCCTCCGGCAAGGCTTCGAAGCGCTCGCCGGCGGTGCGGCAACTGGTGCAGTAGCAGGCGGCGCCAACGATCGGCTCGCCGACGGCTTCAAAGGCAACCAGCCCGCAGCGGCAGGCGGCAATGCGATGTCTTCCCTGTGGTTTGGCCATGGCCATCTCCTGATCTGGCTTCACTAACTAGACTGGACCGTCCAGTTTGATTTGTCAATCCGACTGGCCTATTCTGCAAGCCGAGTGATTTGGCGAGATACGGCAGGGGGAGGGCAGGCTTGAGCAACGGCGCAAAGACGCGCATGGAGCGCACCCGCAAACTGATCGTGGCCGCAGCCAGCGACCTCTTCCTCAAGCACGGCTTCCTCGGCACCAACATGGACGAGATCGCAGCGACGGCGGAGGTGTCGAAGCAGACGGTCTATTCCCACTTCCACAACAAGGAGGCGCTGTTTCTCGAAGTCGTGCGCAGCATGACGGGGGGAGCCGGCGACGAGTTCCAGGAGCAGGTGGCCGACCCCGATGGCGACGAGCCGATCGAGGACTTCCTGCTCGACTATGCCACGCAGTTGCTGACGATAGTGATGACGCCGCGACTGATGCAGGTCCGCCGCCTTGTGATCGCCGAAGTGGAGCGCTTTCCGCAGCTTGGCGAGGCGCTGCACGAGCGCGGGCCCATGCGCTCGATCCGGCGGCTGGCGGTCGCGTTCAGGCGCTATGGCGAGAAGGGCGACATCCGGGTGAAGGATGCAGAGGTCGCTGGCGGCTTATTCAACTGGCTGGTCATGGGCGGGCCGGTCAATGACGCCATGCTGCTCGGCGACGGCGCCATTCCGACGCCGGAGGTGCTGCGGGCCCATGCGGCGGAGGCGGTGCGGATCTTTCTGGCGGCCCATAAGCCGGGGTGATGGATGGCCGCGGGTTGCGCTCAGGCGCGGCCTTCACCGCGCGTGGGCGTCCCACCACTTGAGCACGCGCATCGCCTTCAGCGTCACCCACCGCGAAGGGGCGTCGACCCCGTCGTCGATGTCGAACCACACCCGTCCGGCGGGGCGCCAGTCGAGTGGCCATGCGCCGCTTTCGAGCTGCCTTGAACGCAGATGGTCGATCGCTTCGCTGAGTCGTGGATCGGGTGCCGCATCGCAAAAGAGCGCCGCGGCACGAAAGTAATCGAGCGCCCGCAGGATGTCGTATCGCCAGCGGCTTGGGTGGCAAAGGCACAGGAAGCGTTTGTCGGCGGCTTCGCCCGTGCTCAGGCGGCGGAAGAGATGGCGCTTGAGCAGGTAGTCCTCGCCGGCCCGGCGCGCCGCCTTGGACCGTGGCGTGCCACCGGTCGCCCGTTCGAACGCAAGCAAGCCTTCGAGCACGTTGATGGTGGTGGCAAAGGAGGACCGGAGCGAACCGTTTGCCCGTTCGCAGTTCCAGCCGCCATCGGCCTGGACCTCGCCGACGAGCCTGTCGACGATCGGCGAAACGTCGACGCCGAAATAGGCGCCGTCGGCAACGGTGCGGCCGTTGATGCACTCCTCGACTTCGCCTTGCCAATAGGGCTGGCCGCCTTCGTCCCAGCGGGAATTCGCGCCGATCAGGTCGACGGTTCGTCGGGCCCGCTCGGACGAAGGGTCGAGACCGAATTCCCGGAGCTGCGACAGCGAAAAGCAGGTTGCCGTCCAGGGTTGGCCCTGCGCGGTCCACTCGTGCTCGTCGAAACCGGCGGGGATGAAAGCGCCTCCCGCCCATTGGCCGTCATCGTCCTGATGCGAGAGAAGCCTGGCGCCCCAGCCTTCGGTCTCCACCTTGGCCCTTTCGGCTTTCCATAGAGGCTCTGGGGCATCCAGCAGGTCGCGCATCACCTGCCAGCGGATTGCGGGATCCGATGCGAGAAGCCAGTCAATCACCGCGTCGGCCACGGGCGTGCTCCAGACTTATGCCATCGGGTCGATCTGACCCGTTCCGACTGCACAAGCTAGGGCGCTTTGCGGATAGGGGAAGCTAGTCGTTCTTCGAGCCGAACATCTTCTTCAGCATGTCGGCCATCGGGCCGGTCGCCGGCAGCTTCTTCGGCTGGGCGGAATTGCGCGCCTGGTGGATATGCGATTGCGCGCCCTGCTTCTTCGGGCCTTCAGGCTTTTCCGCTTCCGGCTTGCCGCCGGTCGCGAGCGCGATCTTGTTCAGGAGCTGGCTGTCTTCGCCGCGCACCAGCATGTCGGCATTGTCGGCGATGGCGTCGAGCAGGGGCACCAGCCAGGCCTGGTCTGCCTTGGCGAAATCGCCGAGCACATGGGCGTGCACCAGATCCTTGACGCCGGGATGGCCGATGCCGAGGCGCATGCGCCGGTAGTCCTTGCCGCAATGGGCATCGATCGACTTGATGCCGTTATGCCCGCCATGGCCGCCGCCGACCTTGATGCGCGCCTTGGCGGACGGCAGGTCGAGCTCGTCATAGATGACGGTGATGTCCTTCGGCTGCAGCTTGTAGAAGCGCATGGCCTCGCCGACCGCTTCGCCGGACAGGTTCATGTAGGTCTGCGGTTTCATCAACAGAACGCGCTCGCCGCCGATATCGCCCTCGGCGATCTCGGCCTTGAACTTCTTCGACCAGGAAGAAAAGCTGTGCCGGCGATGAATGACGTCAACCGCCATGAAGCCGATATTGTGCCGGTTGGCGGCGTATTTCGAACCTGGATTGCCAAGCCCTACGATGATCAACATGGTGCTGCGCATTCATGATTTCGGGGTGATGCCATCCAAAAACACCGCATCCCCCGGAAGTCAACGCCTATTTCTCCGCCTGCAGGCTGGCATTGGGCTTGAGCCCGTATTGCTTGAAGATCACATCCTGGGTGCCGTTGCCGATCAGCCGGTCGAGTTCGTATTGCATGGCGGCGACGATATCGCGGGGAAAGTCGCGGTGGCAGGCGATGCCGTAGAGCTTGCCTTCAAGCACCAGCGCCGCCTCCACCGGTTTGCCTTCGGTGCGCATGCTTTCGAAGGTCTTCTCGGACGTCATCAACAGATCGACCCGGCCGGCGAGCAGCTTTTTCAGGCTGGAATCGAGATTGGCGGCATAGTCGATCTTGGGGAAGCGGTGCTCCTTGAGATAGGACGCCGAGAAATCCTCGCGCTGCGTGCCGACGGTATATTGCTGCGCGTCCTCCAGCGACTTGGGCGCAATCGCGGATCCGGCCTGCCGGACCATGACCATGTGGTCGATCAGCAGCGGCTCGACCCACTGGAAGTTTCCGTCGCGCTCGGCGTCGTGGCCGGTGGTGAAAACACAATAGGCGGGATCGGTCTCGGCCAGCATGAAGGCCCGCGCCCAGGGCAGAACCTCGATCGTATAGGGTTGCTTCAGGCGCTCCATGATGAGCTTGATCTGGTCGACGGCCGCACCACTCGGGCCGGCCTCGGTCGAAAAGTTGTAAGGCGGATATTCCTCGGTGACGAACTTGATCGTCTGGGCCTCGGCCGTCGTTACAAGGCCGAGGAAAAATGCTGCGATCAGCGCCTTCACATCTTTTCCTCCTCTTCTGCGTCCGCCTTGCGACGGATCCTTCTTTCTATCCCCGGCTTGTGCTCGACCTTGGGCCCCCGAAGCCTCCCGCGCCCGAGGGAATCAGGTGGGTGAACTCATGCCCGCATGCTGGGTGCGGAAGCCGCCTTTGCCTCGGAATCGCTTTCGAGCATGGTCAGCATCCGGTCGACCGGCATCGGCCGGCTGAAGAGATAGCCCTGGCCGCAATCGACGCCGAGCTTGCGCAAGAGTTGCCACTGCTCCTTGGTCTCGATGCCTTCGGCAACGACGGTGCAGCCCATCTGGTGCGAGATCGTGCGAATGCCCTTGATCAGCATGCGGCTCTTGCGACGGATGTCGGCAGTGCCGGAGCTCAGCGACCGGGTGAAGGACTGGTCGACCTTGACGATATCGACCGGGAAACGGTTCAGGTAGCTCAGCGATGAGTAGCCGGTGCCGAAATCGTCGAGAGCGATGCGGCAGCCGAATTCGTTGAGCTGCTTCAGCACCGAGTGGACCTCGGGATTGTCGAGCATCAGCACCGCTTCGGTGATCTCGACGACGATCCGGCTCGGCGAGATATGGTGCTTCAGGAGCAGGGCGGCGAGCTTGTGCGGCAGCGTCAGCTCGAACTGCAGCGGCGAGAAGTTGACGGCGAGATAGGTGTTCTGGGTGCCGTCGAGCTCGGAGATCGCCGCCAGATGGCGGATCGCCTTTTCGAGGATCTGATCGCCGATGCGGGCAATCATGCCGGTTTCTTCGGCGATGCCGATGATCTTGCCGGGCGGCATCAGGCCCTTTTCCGGATGGTTGAGGCGCATCAGCGCCTCGAAGCCGGCGATCTGGCCGTCAGCGAGGCTGACGATCGGTTGCAGCCAGGCTTCGAAGTGGTCGTCCTTCAGGCCGGCTTCGATGCACTGCTCGATCTCATGGCGCTCGCGTGAGGCGTCGAGCATGCCGGCGTCGAACACCTGCAGGCCGTTCTTGCCGTCGTGCTTGCGGGCATACATCGCCATGTCCGCCTTCAGCAGCAGGTCGGAGGCGTTTTCCGCATGGGTCGGGTAGACGGCGATGCCGACGCTGGCGCTGACGAAAAGCTCGTTGCCGGCGATCGCCATCGGTTCGTGCAAGGCGGTTACGATGCGCTCGGCGATTTCGGCCGCCAGAGTAGCGGCGTTCGGATCGGAAAGCAGGATGGCGAATTCGTCGCCGCCGAGCCGGGCCATGATGTCGCCATGCGGCAGGGCGGCCTGAATGAGCTCGACCGTCTGGCGCAGCACTTCGTCGCCGGCGGCATGGCCGAAATTGTCGTTGATCCACTTGAAGCGGTCGAGGTCGATGAACAGGCAGCCGAGCTGCATGGCGCATTGGTCGGCCTGGATGATCGCCTCGTCGAGCGCGGCCTCGAAGCCCTGGCGGTTCAACAGGCCGGTCAGGTGATCGGTGATCGCCTGGGTGTGGTTGCGGCTTTCCGCCTGCTTCAGCGCGGTCACGTCGGTCATGACCGACAGCGACAGGCTGCTTTCGCCGGTGGCCTTCGTCTCCTGGATCAGCACGGTCATCGCTTCGCCGTCCGCCTTGCGGAAGGGAACGGTCACTTCGCGGATGGCGTGATCGGCAACGGCGATCGTCTTGGCATGGCTGCGATAGGTCTCGTGCCAGTGCGGATCGACGAAATCGACGAAGTCGCGTCCGACGACGTCGTCGCGGCTGTACCCGGTCGCCAGCAGCCAGTAGTCGCTGACGGCGAGCAGGCGCCCGTCGACATCCAGTGAAAACAGCATGGCCGGCGTCAGGTTGTAGATGTCGGTGACGCGCTCGTGGGCGTTCTTCAGCTCGGTCTCTTCGCGCTCGAGGCGGTCCTGCATCTCGTTGAAGTTGGCGGCAAGCGCGCCCATTTCGTCGTCGGAGGTCCAGTCGACGCGGTGGCGCGATCCGAGCCTGCGTGTGGCCTCGATCGCGGCGGTCAGGCGCATCAGCGGGCGCATCACCGTGAAGCGATTGCCGACGAGCGCTGCGGCGAAAACGATCGCGACCGCAAAGAGCAGGATGGCGAGGATCGCCAGCTCGTCCTTGCTGAATTGCGACAGCAGACCCGGCGTCGGAACCCTGACTTCGATGCGCCCGACCTCCTTCATGCCATCCACCGACTGGTAGGAAATGGGCAGGATGAGAACCCGGTCCTTGGTGCTCGGCTGCACGCCGCCCATCGGCAACTGCGCGAGGATGGAGCCGGACTGGTCGCGAATGGTGACGGAGAGGATGTCGGTGCCGTTTATCAGCGAGCGGGCGATGTGCTTGATGCCGTCGCTGTCAAAGTCCCAGATCGGCTTGCCGAGCGCCTCGGCGCTGGCGGCCATCAACAGTTCGATGTTGTGCAGGCGCTCGCGTGCGATGCGATCGCTCGAGATGCTGAGAAAGAGTGCAAGCAGCGGGGCAATGAAGACGAGCATCGCGCCGCAGACAATCGCAATAAACCGGTTCTCCACGGAGTGCATCATCGCATGCACGCCCCAGAAGCAGCTGCCACCCATCTCATATCAGAATTCTCTTCAGACAAGCCCAATTTCCCCGTCAGAAGAACATCATCAAAACCTTAAATGTTGCTGAAATCGCTTCATGATAATTCGTGGGGCACGGCATAGATGCATCCGGGCAGCGGCGGGCTGTCGCCAATGCAAAAAGCCCGCCCCAAACGAATGGGACGGGCTCTCGATGAAGTGCGGCGGGACCGGCTTTCGCCGGTCGCCCAGAGGCCAATCAGGCTTCAGCTTCGCCTTCAGCTTCTTCCTTAACGCCACCGGCCGGAGCAACGATCGTTGCAACGGTGAAGTCGCGGTCGGTGATAACCGGGGTCGCGCCCTTCGGCAGCTTGATGTTGGAGATGTGGATGGCGTCGCCGACCTTGAGACCGGAGAGGTCAACGGTCAGGAATTCCGGAATGTCGTTGGCCGAAACGTTGAGTTCGACGTCGTGACGAACGATGTTGAGAACGCCGCCAGCCTTGAGGCCCGGGGACTTCTCTTCGTTTTCGAAGTGAACCGGAACTGCAACGGTAACCTGGCTGTCCTTGGAGACGCGCAGGAAGTCGACATGCATCGTGAAGTCACGGACCGGATCCAGCTGGTAGTCCTTCGGCAGGACGCGGATCTTTTCGCCGTTGACGTCGATCGTTGCAACGGTGGTCATGAAACCGCCGGCGTGGATCTTCATCGTCACTTCCTTGGTGGAGAGCGCGATGGAAAGGGGGGCCTGCTTGTCACCGTAGATGACAGCCGGGATAAGACCGTTGCGACGAAGTTCACGGGAGGACCCCTTACCAACCCGTTCGCGCGTCTCGGCCTTGAGCTCGTAGGATGCGTGGCTCATGGATAGACCTTTCTAATGTCTAATGCTGGAGAGTTCGACCGCCATGCGGAAGAACTGAAGCCGCAAGGACTTCATCCGCGTTGCCTCCAAGGGTGTCTACGCGGACGGGCGCTCCTTAGACGAGATCCCCTGCAAATGCAAGCTTTGCCGCGGTTTCAGCTCTTTTTAGCGGTGAAACGCGCAAGTGCCAGCATCAACCCGCCGGCAATCAGACCCCAGAAGGCGCCGGAAACACCGCCGAAGCTGACGCCGGACGCAGTCACCAGGAAGGTGATCGCCGCGGCCTCGCGGGTCTTTGCGTCCGTAAAGGCGGCCATGGCGGAGCCGGCGAAGGCACCGACGAGGGCAAGGCCCGCCACTGCCTCGATCAGGACCGACGGCGCAAGGCTGACGAAGGTGGTGACGACGCCGGCCAAGAGGCCGAAGAGAATGTAGAAGGCGCCGGCATTGATCGCCGACCAGTAGCGCCGGTTGCGATCAGGATGGCTATCGCCGCCGGCGCACATGGCGGCGGTGATTGCCGCCAGATTGACCGCATGGCCGCCAAAGGGGGCGCTCAACATCGAAAAGACGCCGGTCGTCGCAAACAGCGGCCCGGGTTCCGGATGATAGTCGTTGACCTTCAAAACGGCGATGCCGGGAATGTTCTGCGAGGCCATGGTGACGATGAAGAGCGGCAGGGCGATGCTGATCATGGCCGCGACATTGAACTGCGGCACCACGAATTCGACGGTCGGTACCAGCGCAGATGAGAGGGCGGAGAAGGCGCCGGCGGGGATTTCGACGCCGAAGGTGATGACGAGCACGAAGGCGATCAGCGCGGCCGGCACCGCATAGAGCTTGTTGATGCTGCCGACCAGCGCCCAAGCGATGAGGATCGGCAGGCCGAAAAGCGGATTGAAGGCGATCGCCTTGACCGGCGCAAAGCAGAGGCTGAGCAGGACACCGGCCAGCATCGCGTTGGCAAGCGGCGCCGGGATGGACGAGACCAGGCGGCCTAGCGGTTTCCAGAGGCCGGCGATCACGACGAGCAGGCCGCAGACGAGAAAGGCGCCGACGGCCGCGTTGAAGCCGCCCTCGACGACGCCGGCGCTTGCAAGCAGCGCAGCACCGGGTGTCGACCAGGCGATGCTGACCGGCAGCCGGGTCACGGCACTGATGACAATGGCGCAGAGGCCCATGGAAATCGACAGCGCCATCAGCCCGGAGGCGGCCTGCGCTTCGCTGGCGCCGACGCCGGTCAGCCCGTGCAGCACGACGGCAAAGGAACTGGCGAAGCCGACGAAGGCGATCAGCAGGCCCATGAACAGGCTCTGGAGCGAAAAGTCACGAAGCATGGCGGCAACCGGCTGTTGTGAGGTTGAGTCGCGGCAATTTGATCCTTTCGCGTAGCACATTCGGGCGCGCTGTCGATATCGGTGGCGTGATCGACCGATCAAACTCGTTGACGGGTGCCGGGCCTCGAACCTTCGTCTGGCTGGACCTTCGCGGAAAACGACGGCTATAGTGGCCCCCGTGGATGCGGCCCGCTTGGGAGATCGGCCGTGTCGATATTCCGCCGGACGACGCTTTCAGGGAGGAAGCCGATGGCTGCCGTCAGGGAACATTCGGACTATGTCTACAAGGTTGCGCACCAGCCGTCAGCCGCCGCAAGCTCGCCGATCGCCGCTTCATGGCGCCGGTGCATGACGCTGCATGGGCTGGCACCCGAAGAGGGGCGCCAGCCGCTCCGACTGTCCGGCGCGGAGTTCGAGCTTGCCCGGCAGAGGTCGGCCGAATTGATCCTGGAGGCGGGCGGTGAACTCGACCGGCTGTTTGCGACCGTCGGCCGGGCCGGCTGCTGCCTGCTTCTGACCGACGACAAGGGTGTGGCGCTGGAACGCCGCGGCGCCGTCGGCGACGATGCCGATTTCCGCGATCTCGGGCTCTGGTCGGGAACGGTCTGGAGCGAGGCGAGCGTCGGTACCAACGGTATCGGCACGGCGATCGCCGACGAGCGTGCAGTCGTCATCCAGCGCGACCAGCATTTCCTCAGCAGTAATATCGGCCTCAGCTGCACCACGGCGCCGATCCGCGACCATCTCGGCCGGTTGGCCGCGGCCATCGATATCTCCACCTGCCGTGCGGACGCCTCCGAAATGACCATGTCGCTCCTGTCGCAGGCCGTGCGCGACGCGGCCGCGCGCATCGAGGCCGGACTTTTCCGTCGAGCCTTTGCCAGTGCCCGCATCGTGCTGGTGCCGGTCGACCGCGCCGGCCCCGCGCTGCTCGCCGTCGACCGCGACGACCTGGTGCTCGGCGCAACCCGCGCGGCCCGGCAATGGCTAGACCTCGACGACAAACGCATCGCTGCCGGCGTTCCGGCCTCCGATCTGCTGCGGGAAGATACGTCGGGTGATGCCGGCGAGCTTCCGGATGCGGAGCGTGCGGCGCTCCGTCGCGTGTTGTCGCGCGCCAACGGCAACGTCTCGATGGCCGCCGACCTGCTCGGCATCAGCCGCGCTACGCTTTATCGCAAGATGAAGCGGCTCCAGGTGAATTGATCCGTCCCGGCGAGGGTTGCCCCTCACCCTAGCCCTCTCCCCCGCACGCGGGGAGAGGGGACGTGGCCGGTGGCAGCCACACAACGTGCCGCCGGTTTGGTTTCATAAAGCCAGTGACGGCGTTTGCCCCCTGAGATGCCGGGCAGATGAATGCCAGGTAGCTGTTGGGCTCAGAGTGTGCGGCTTGCCCCCTTCTCCCCGTGATCACGGGGAGAAGGTCCCGGCAGGGGGATGAGGGGCGGACGCTGACGCCCGGTTCACCCTCCTTGCCGCACTGCAGCACGGTCGCCCGCGCCAAGCTGTCTCAATTCTGAAACAGTTCTCCTTGCCGCCGCTTGCACGGCTCTATCGAAGATCCGCGTTCAACTTCACCTTCCTCCTCACAGCTCCGTTGCTGGGTCTCAGGGAGGAATGACCATGTTGCATCAGAAGATCATCGAAAGCCCGTTCAAGCAGAAATACGGCAACTTCATCGGTGGCCAGTGGCGCGAGCCGGTGGCCGGGCGCTACTTCGACAATACGACGCCGGTGACCGGTGGTGTGCTTTGCCAGGTGGCGCGCTCGGATGCCGCCGATATCGAGCTGGCGCTCGATGCCGCCCACGCGGTGCGCGAGAAATGGGGGCGCACGTCGGCCGCCGAGCGCTCCAACATCCTGATGAAGATCGCCGGGCGCATGGAGGACAATCTCGAACTGCTTGCGCGGGCCGAAACCTTCGACAACGGCAAGCCGATCCGCGAGACCATGGCCGCCGACATTCCGCTCGCCATCGACCATTTCCGCTACTTCGCGTCCTGCATTCGCGCCCAGGAAGGTTCGATCGGTGAGATCGACCACGACACCGTCGCCTATCACTTCCACGAGCCGCTCGGTGTCGTTGGCCAGATCATTCCCTGGAACTTCCCGATCCTGATGGCCGCCTGGAAGCTGGCGCCGGCGCTTGCTGCCGGCAACTGCGTCGTGCTGAAGCCGGCAGAGCAGACGCCGGCCTCGATCCTCGTCTGGGCGGAACTGATCGGCGATCTCTTGCCGGCGGGCGTGCTCAACATCGTCAACGGTTTCGGCCTCGAAGCCGGCAAGCCGCTTGCCACCAGCCCGCGCATCGCCAAGATCGCCTTTACCGGCGAGACGACGACCGGGCGGCTGATCATGCAATATGCCAGCCAGAACCTCATTCCGGTGACACTGGAACTCGGCGGCAAGTCGCCGAACATCTTCTTTGCCGACGTGCTTTCGGAAGATGACGATTACTTCGACAAGGCGCTCGAAGGTTTTGCGATGTTCGCCTTGAACCAGGGTGAGGTCTGCACGTGCCCGAGCCGCGCGCTCGTGCAGGAGAGCATCTATGACCGCTTCATGGAACGCGCCTTGAAGCGCGTCGAGGCGATCCGCCAGGGCAATCCGCTCGATAGCGCCACGATGATCGGTGCACAGGCGTCGAGCGAACAGCTCGAAAAGATCCTCTCCTATATCGACATCGGCAAGCAGGAGGGCGCCGAAGTGCTGACCGGCGGCGGCCGCAACGTGCTTGAGGGCGAGCTGTCAGAAGGCTTCTACGTCAAGCCGACCGTCTTCCGCGGACACAACAAGATGCGCGTGTTCCAGGAGGAAATCTTCGGACCCGTCGTCTCAGTCACCACCTTCAAGACGGAGGCAGAAGCACTGGAGATCGCCAACGACACGCTCTACGGCCTCGGGGCCGGGGTCTGGAGCCGCGATGCCAACCGTTGCTACCGCTTCGGCCGCGAGATCCAGGCCGGGCGTGTGTGGACCAATTGCTATCACGCCTATCCGGCGCATGCGGCCTTCGGCGGCTACAAGCAGTCTGGCATCGGCCGCGAGACGCACAAGATGATGCTCGACCACTACCAGCAGACCAAGAACATGCTGGTGAGCTACAGCCCCAAGGCGCTCGGCTTCTTCTGATCGGATCTGCCTTCCCCGCCGCCTGGGGAAGGCGACAGGAGCGGGAGGGAGGGTGTTCTCCTCCTTTCCCTCTCGCTCGATCAACGGCTGAGGCGTGCTCTCCACCCGCGCCTCAGCCGGCTTTTTGCAGATTGTTCTCGAACAGTGAGGCTCGCGAATGTCCACTGAACTCATAGGATCCAGCGGAATCGGCGAACCCCGCGTGCGTGCAACCGATGCGGCGCTCGGCTTCATCGCCGAAATCCAGCGGGATCACCCCGATATCCTGTTTCACCAGTCCGGTGGCTGCTGCGACGGCTCGTCGCCCATGTGTTATCCGGCCGATGACTACATCGTCGGCGACAACGACGTGAAGCTCGGCGAGATCGGCGGCGTACCAGTCTACATCAGCGCCAGCCAATTCGAGGTTTGGAAGCACACGCAACTGATCATCGACGTGGTGCCGGGCAGGGGCGGCATGTTCTCGCTGGACAACGGACGGGAGAGGCGCTTCCTCACGCGCTCGCGGCTCTTTGGCGGTGGCGAGGCTTGTGCCGTTGTCTTCCGCGGACGGTAGGTCGCGGACCTATTTCCGTTCCCGCATGACTTTTGCCGCCAGGTCGAGGAAGGCCCGCAGCTTCGGCTGCGTCTGCGCCTTGGCCGGGAAATAGATGAAGAGACCCGGCGACGTCGGGAGATAGGCCTCAAGCACCCGTTCGAGGCGGCCGCTCGTGACGGCATCCCGCACCGAAAGATCCGGGAGATAGGCAAGCCCGGTGCCGGCCTCGGCCATCTCCATGAGCATCTGAAAATCATTGACGGTGAGGGCGCCTGGAGCATCGACGGAGACATCGCGTCCCTCGCGCTCGAATTCCCAGCGATAGATCGTGCCGGATCCCGGATAGCGGTAGCGAATGGCTTCGTGGCGCGTCAGCTCCTCGGGCGTTGCCGGCCGCCCGTGCTTGACGAAGTAGGAGGGCGAGCCGACCACGGCCCAGGTGATATCCGGGGTCAGCCGGACGGCAATCATGTCGCGCTCGACCGCTTCGCCGATGCGCATACCGGCATCGAAGCCGTGTTCGGTGATGTCTACGGCCGCATCGTCGATGGAGACTTCGACGGAAACATCAGGATAGGCCTGGCGAAAGCGCGGCAGGAGCGGCGTCAGCACCAGCGGGATCGCCATGCGCGGCACGGTCAGCCGGAGATTGCCCATCGGCCGGTCGCGAAAGTCGCCGAGCAACTCGTAGGCATCGGCGATCTCGGCGGCTGCCGGACGCACGCGCTTCAGGAAGGCAAGGCCTGCCTCGGTCAGCGCGACGCGCCGGGTGGTGCGCACGAAGAGCTGCAGGCCGAGGCGGGCTTCGAGCGCCCTGATCGTCTGGCTGACGGCGTTGGGCGTGACGCCGAGCGTCGCCGCCGCCGCGGTAAAGCTCTTTGCCTCCGCCACCGCCAGAAATTCTCTCAGTCCGTTGAAAGGGTCGTTCGCCATTTGGCGATTATGAAGCAGTTCTTCCAAGCCTATCAAGGGAGCATCGGTTTTTCGCGGCAATCCATTTTGGCATGGTCTGTCCAACCGCAACCTGTCTCGCAGAGGATGGAGATCGACATGCAATATACGACGCTTGGAAATACCGGCCTGGTGGTCTCGCGCCTCGCCTTCGGGGCGATGACCTTTACCGCCGGCGACCGCAGCCTCGGCGCGATCTATAAGACCGATGCCGAAGCTGCCGATGCCCTTGTCGGGCAGGCGCTCGATGCCGGCATCAATTTCTTCGACACGGCCGACGCCTATGCCTCCGGCCAGTCGGAACGGATCCTGGGTGCGGCGCTCAAGTCCCGTCGCGACGAGGTGGTGATCGCCACCAAGGTCGGTTTCCGCACCGGCACGCCGCTTAGCCAGGCTGGTCTGTCGCGCCGTCACATTCTCTGGTCGGTCGACGAAAGCCTGAAGCGGCTCGGAACCGACTGGATCGACACCTACATCGTCCATAAAGAGGATCCGCACACGCCGCTTGAGGAGACGCTTGTCGCGCTCGATGCGGTCGTGCGCTCCGGCAAGGTGCGCTACATAGGCTTTTCCAACTGGTCGGCCTGGAAGGTGGCGGCAGCAGCCGAGATCCAGAAGGCCAACGGGCTGACACCTTTCAGCCACGGCCAGATGCACTATTCGCTGCTCGGCCGCGACGTCGAGCGCGATGTCATTCCGATGATGCAGCGCTATGGGCTGGGGCTGACCGTCTGGAGCCCGCTCGCTTCGGGCTTCCTTTCGGGCAAGTACACCCGCGACAATCTCGGCGATCCGGACAACCGCTATTCCGGCTTCGACATTTTGCCCTTCGACAAGGAGCAGGGCTTCAAGCTGGTGGAGCGCATGCGCGGCATCGCCGGCGCACACGGAGCGAGCGTCGCCCAGGTGGCGATCGCCTGGCTGCTTTCGAAGAGGGCGGTGACCAGCGTGCTGCTCGGCGCATCCAAACCGCACCAGCTGAAGGACAATCTTGGCGCCGCCGATCTCGCTCTGACGGCGGCGGAGATCTCGGCGCTCGATGCCGAGACGGTACCGGTGCCCGTCTATCCCAACTGGTTCATCGACAACCTCGTCGACCAGCCGCTGGCGCAGGCGCTGGAGAAGTAACCGCGTCCTGTAACGAAAAACGCCGGCGCGTGGGGCGCCGGCGTCTAAGAAATTCGGGTGCTCCGGGCGAGCTCAGTCGAAGAGGCTCGATACCGATTCTTCCTGGCTCGTGCGGCTGATGGCTTCGCCGAGCAGGCCCGCGGTCGAGATGACGCGGATGTTGTGGGCGGACTGGACGGCGGTCGTCGGCTGGATCGAGTCGGTGATGACCAGTTCCTTGAGCATCGACGAGGTAACGCGGGCAACCGCGCCGCCGGAGAGAACGCCGTGGGTGATGTAGGCGGTAACGCTGGTCGCGCCGTTCTTCAGGAGCGCTTCGGCCGCGTTGCAGAGCGTGCCGCCGGAATCGACGATGTCGTCGATCAGCAGGCAGTCCTTGCCCTTCACGTCACCGATGACGTTCATGACTTCGGATTCACCCGGACGGTCGCGACGCTTGTCGACGATCGCCAGCAGACAGTCGAGACGCTTGGCAAGCGCACGGGCGCGAACCACGCCGCCGACGTCGGGCGAAACGACCATGACGTTCTTGAGATCGTAGTTTTCCTTGACGTCGCGCGCCAGGATCGGGATCGCATAGAGGTTGTCGGTCGGAATGTCGAAGAAGCCCTGGATCTGGCCGGCATGAAGATCGAGGGTCAGCACGCGGTCGGCGCCGGCTTCGGTGATCAGGTTGGAGACCAGCTTGGCGGAGATCGGC
Source organism: Ensifer sp. ZNC0028 (assembly GCF_000799055.1). Lineage (NCBI taxonomy): Bacteria > Pseudomonadati > Pseudomonadota > Alphaproteobacteria > Hyphomicrobiales > Rhizobiaceae > Ensifer > Ensifer sp. ZNC0028. The sequence goes on along the minus strand of NZ_JTLA01000069.1, from coordinate 25,409 downwards.
GTGCGCGGACCGGGTTTGCGGTCCTGGCGGGCATAGCCGAAATAGGGAAGCACGGCGGTGATGCGGCGAGCGGACGAGCGGCGCACCGCATCGATCATGATGAGCAGTTCCATCAGGTGATCGTTGGTGGGAAACGAGGTCGACTGGATGATGAAGACATCCTCGCCGCGTACGTTTTCGCCGATCTCGACGAAGATTTCCTGATCGGCGAAACGGCGTACCGTCGCTTTGCCGAGAGGCAGGTTGAGATAGTTGCAGATCGCTTCGGCCAGGAGCCGGTTCGAATTACCTGCGAAAACCTTCATTGACGGACCGCCTTGAGCTGGCGCGGTCACCGTCCGGTACTTTTCCGGTAGCGGTGTTTTCCGCGCAGATTCCGAGAGCCATTCCAATCGCGGTCATTCTTTGCGGATGGCCGCCGTTCAGAGCTGATCGGCCGCTTTTTAGCGAGACTGAACTTGAATGCAAGGGGAATGCTGCGCCGCGAAGGCCAATATCCTAAAAACTTTGTGTCAACCGGCTTGAGATTGCCGCCATTCGAGATAGGCGTCGATGGTTTTTGTCGCAATTCCCTGCATGGTTGTGGCCGGAACGCCACTCCACAAATCCGTGCCGCCGCCCGGAACAGAGTCCTGTCCCTGGATCCGGTGCAGGCGGTTGCCGCTGCCGTCGAGCACGTCCCAGACATACACGACGGTCGTCTTGTCGCCATCCTTCAGCGCCGAGAAATAGCCCTTGAGGATATGCTCGCTGCTTGAGTCTGCCGAGCCCTTGATCGTCAGGCCGCGGGCGCGGGCGTCGGCGCCGAGCTGTTTGGAAAGCGGTGTCACGGCCTGAACCGGCGCGCCGATGATCGGCAGGAAGCGGATCGTGCCGCTTGCGGCAGCACTTGCCTTCGGCAGCGCGGCGACGGTTGGCTGGCTCTGGATTTCTTCGGCCGCGGCCGCCGTTTGCTGGACGGGTGTGTGCTGTACTGGCGCCTGTTCGACCGGTGCCTGGCGGCTCTCGATCGAGTTCTGGACCGGCGCCGAGCCGGCGGCAAGCCGGTTCGCCTGTCCCTCGAAGGTACCGGCCGGATCCGTATAGGTCGTGTCGCCGCTGGCATAGGCCGTCGGCGTGTTCGAGGGTGCCGGCTGCGGCGAATAGGCGGTGGTCTGGCTGACGGGTTCGCGCTGCACCGGCGCCATAGCCGTCTGCGTGGACATGGCGTCGAGATCGGATTGTGTCACCGGCGGCGAGCGGAAGGTCCCTCCGCCGACGTCAACCTGTGGCGTCAGCATCTCGGTGCTGTTGCAGCCGGCGAGCGCAATGGCGAGGCCAAGAGCTACGATGGGCGTGGTGAGCTTTCGCATGTTCAAACCGTCCGTCCGTTTCTTCGCGGCAGTTTCCTGAAACGTCTCCTGTCGTCTGCCAGTACGAACGCAAGTCTAGGCGGATTTCCCTAAGCAGAAATGAAGTCCAGGCCGTAACGCGACAACGCACGCGGCGTGTCCGTCGTGGTGAGGTAGGTCTGGCCGAGGGTCATGGCGGTGCCGCTGTCGGAATCCATGATGATCATGTGTACGAACAGCGACATGTTCGGCTCGATCTCCTGGGGATTGCCGAGGTGGAACATCTGCTGCTCCATCCAGGAGGGGGAGAAGCGGGCGCCGAGCGAGTAGCCGCAGGCGTTCAGCCGGTGGCGGGCAAGGCCGCGCTCGTCCATGATCTTGGCATGCACGTCGAAGACGGTACCGAAGGTGTTGCCGGGGCGAAGCACCATCTCGATCGCCTGGATCGTTTCGCGGCAGGCGCTGTAGAGTTCGCGATGGCGATTGGTCGGCTCGCCGATGACGACGGTGCGCATCATCGCCGCATGATAGTGGGCGCTGACGCCCGCCCATTCCAGCGTAAGCTGGTCCTGGCTGTCGAGCAGGCGGCGGCCGGACTTGTAGCGGCAGAGCAGCGCGTCTGCGCCGGAACCGATGATGAATTCGTTGGCCGGATAGTCGCCGCCACCGGCAAGGATCGTTCCCTGCATCGCGGCCAGAATGTCGGCCTCGTTGCCGCCGGGACGAATGAGCGGCAGGGCGGCATCGAGCGCATCGTCGGCAAGGCTTGCGGCCTTTTCGACATGGGCGATTTCGGCGTCGCTCTTGATCAGGCGCAGGCGGCCGACGAGGTGCGAGGCATCGATCAGCTCGCCGAAGGTCTGTAGCTGCCGGTCGATCAGGCGCGCGGCGCGGCCGGTCATGCCGTGGGTGTCGTATTCGATGCCGATGCGGCAGCCGAGCAGGTCGAGTTCGCTCAAGAGGTTCTTCAGATCCATGGTCGGGTCGGCATTGGCCCGGTCGACCCAGATCTCGATACGCTCGATGTTCGATGTATGACGGGCCTGGCGCAGATCGGCCGAGCGCGTCAATAGCACCATCGAGCCGTCCTTCTTGACGACAAGCGTCTGGAAGAAGCAGTAGCCGAAGGTGTCGTAACCCGTCAGCCAGTACATGCTTTCCTGGGCGAAAAGCAGCACCGCGTCCAGCTTCTCCTCGCGCATCTTCTCCGTCAGCCGCTCGAGGCGGCTTGCATATTCTTCCTGGGCAAAATGAAGCGCCATGTCAGGTCCCTCGTATGCAAATGGCGGAAATCTGTCGGCCGTAGTCCGGTTCCTGCCTGTGGGTCGTGCGCCGATAGGAGAAGAAACGCTCCTCGTCGGCATAGGTGCAGATGTCGAGATTCTCGGCGGCAACGCCCGCTTCGACCAGCCGTTTGATCGTCAGCCCCGGCAGGTCGAACATGGCATGGCCGTCGCGCTCCGAAGGCCGGAAGAACGAGGCGTAGCTTTCGTTCGCCGCGACGAAGCGTTCTACGAACTCGGAGCCGACCTCATAGTTCCGACGGCTGATCGACGGGCCGAGGCAGGCGACGATGCGCTCGCGTCGGGCGCCGAGCGAAACCATCCTGTCGATCGTGCTTTCGAGCACGCCGCCGAGCGCGCCCTTCCAGCCGGCATGGGCCGCACCGATGACATTGGCTTCGGCATCGGCAAAGAGAATAGGGCCGCAATCGGCCGAGAGCACGCCGAGCACGATACCGGGCGTTGCCGTCACCAGCGCATCGGCCTCGGGGCGGGCGCCGTCATAGCTTTCGTCGACCACCACGGCGTCTGGGGAATGGACCTGGTGCACGGTTGCCAGGCGCTCGGGCGCGGCGCCGAACCAGCGGGCGACGCGGGCGCGGTTCTCGTTGACATGGGCGCGCTCGTCCTTGGAGCCGAGCCCGACATTGAGGCCGCGATAGATCCCTTCCGAAACGCCGCCCGTTCGGGTGAAATAACCATGGGCGATTGCCGGTCCGGCCTTCTCGCTGAAGAGCGAGCTTTGCACAGGAGAGAGCGCGGCGTCATGCTGCATTGGTATATTCGCCTTTGCTTTATCAGGAAAATCAATGGGTTTGGGGGCGCGCTCCGGCCCGGCGACTGGCTCTTGATTTGCCGGCGCGATGTTGACCCGCGACGGCAGGGCTGTCAATTCCCGAACGGCAGGGGTGCCGTCCGGTGGCGGTTCAGGGCTTCGGTTTGCGGAACGGCGAGAGCGGAACCGGCGGGCTGCTGACGGCCAGGACCTTGAACAGTTCGCCCATCTTTCCCGCGCCTGCGCCGGCAAGCCTCTCGACGTCCTGGCGGATGGTTTCCTGCGTCAGCGCATCCTTGTCGCGGCCAAGGGATGCGGCGCGTTCCAGAAGACCGAGGCCGACAAGAAAATCACCCTGGTGGGCAAGGCCGTTGATCTGCACGTCGTCCGTCTTGGCGCGGCGGGCGAGCTGCTCGAAATCGACGTGGCTGGTGAGATCGGCGCGGCCGGGGCTGGCCAGCGGCGGATCGTATCCGTGGTCGCGCACGGCCTGCAGTGTGTCGCCGTAGCCGGTGGCCATATGGCCGTAGTCGATGATCACGGCGGTGCCGCCGCTGACCTTCAGCCGTTCGCACAGGGCCGACATGACTGCGTCGCGGGCCGGGGCGATCTCGAAGATCGTGCCTTCGGCGATACCTTGGGCCGGCGTCGGCAGGAGATCGGGATCGATGCCGGCAACGCCGACGGCAAAGGTCAGTTCGTCATCGGCATCGAGCCCGACCATGCGTTCTCGGAAACCTTGCGCGGTGCGCACGAACTGCCGGATCGGGATGGCGTCGAACAGTTCGTTGGCGGCCAGCAGCAGAAAGCCTTCCGGCAGGGTCTCGAAGCTCGTGTGCCACTCGACCTTGTGGCCATGGGCGGCGAGCGTTTCCGACTGGACCTTGCGCAGCCGCTCGCTGGTCTCGACGAGATGCACGCCGGCGGAGGCGTAGAGATCGGGGGCGAGACGGCGCACGACACGCAGCATGTCGGCCATCATCGTACCACGGCCAGGGCCGATTTCGGCAAGCACGGCACCCTCGGGCTTGCCGTGCTGCTGCCAGGCATGGACGAGGAAGATGCCGATCATCTCGCCGAAGAGCTGGCTGATTTCCGGCGCCGTGGTGAAGTCGCCTTCCTTGCCGAAGGGCTCGTGCACGCGGTAGTAGCCGTGCTCCGGATCCGCCAGGCAAAGCGAGAAATAATCGGTGACGCTGATCGGCCCGTGGGCCTTGATCAGCGCCTTGATCTTGTCCGCAAGTGGTGTCGTCATGCCTTCGTCCAATTCGCCGGGCGGCGGCCGGAAAAGCCGCACGCCCTTGCCCCATCCGCTCTCAGGCGGCTGCGCGCCGCGCCCGGGCAATGGCCCAGATGCCGGCGAGCGCCATCGGCAGCGACAAAAGCATGCCCATGGTCAGCCAGCCACCGACAAGATAGCCGATCTGCGCGTCCGGTTCGCGGAAGAATTCGACGAAAATACGGCTCAGGCCATAGCCGAGCACGAAGATGCCGGTAACGAGCCCCGGCGACTTCAAAGCGTGGCGACGATAGATGAACCAGGCAAGCACGGCGAGCAGGACGATGCCCTCGAGGGCGGCCTCGTAGAGCTGGCTCGGGTGGCGGGCGAACGGACCGCCGGTCGGGAAGACGATCGCCCAGGGCATCGACGACAGGCGGCCCCAGAGTTCGCCGTTGATGAAGTTGGCGATGCGGCCGAAGAACAGGCCGATCGGGACGACGGCGGCGACGATGTCGAACAGGCTCCAGATGGCGATCTTGTTCTTGCGGGCAAACAGGATCATCGCGAGCGTGGTGCCGAGGAAGCCGCCGTGGAACGACATGCCGCCGTTCCAGATTTCCAGCGCGCGGATCGGATTGGCGAGCACGGAGCCGAGATCGTAAAAGAGAATGTAGCCGATGCGGCCGCCGAGCACGATGCCGCCGGCTGCCCACAGCAGGAAATCGTCGAGCTGCTGCAGCGTGATTGCCGGCTTGTCGTCGCGCCAGAGTGCCGCGTTCATCGCCAGGCGTCGCGCGTAGAACCAGCCGAGCAGGATGCCTGCCACATAGGCGAGCCCGTACCAGTGAATGGCCAGCGGACCGATCTGGACGATGACGGGATCGATTTCAGGGAAGGGGAGAATGGCGAGGCGGGTCGCTAGTGTTTCCAATTTATTCTTCTCGTGCCGGCCGGTTGTTTCGGCGGAACATGGCGAGCGATTTCACCCTGGTCAAGGGCGGTGATGCACGCCCCGGACACAGGGTCGTGAAGGGAGACGGTATGGGGTTCGTGATTTTTCTTGCATCGGGCGGCCGGTGACCCTACCTGAAACTCATGGACCGCATCGCTCTTTAAGAGGCGATGGCTGAAATGGAGATCGCGACGATGAGCACAGGCACCAACCGCATGCTGGATGACTTCGCCAAGCTGATGACCGATGCTGCGGGCGCCGCTCAAGGCGTGCGCCGCGAGGTTGAAACCGCCTTCCGGGCGCAGGCCGAGCGGGCGCTGAATTCGCTCGACGTCGTCAAGCGCGAAGAGTTCGAGATGGTCAAGGAAATGGCCATCAAGGCGCGCGAGGAAAACGATGCGCTTCTGGCCCGTATTGAGGCTCTTGAAGCGCGTCTCGTCGATACGGGCAAGTAACGCGATTCCCTTGAAATAACGGCATTTCAGCGTTTTTACTTCGCCCGCGGACCTCTTTCGCGGGCGTTTTGCTGTCGATCAGCCGCACAGGTCTGAAACGGCATGATGGGTGGTTAATAAAACCTGAAAAGTTTTCCACCTGTGGACACTGCCAAAAAACCCTTATGGCAGAGTCAGTTAAGCTCAACCGCTTCATTCACATGACAACGTGGACGCGATTGTTCACGGCTATTTTTGGACCGAGGGGCTGGCAGCCTGACTCCGCCATTATACACTGATTTTAAATGATGATTCGAAACGAACCACGTAAGCTCCGGGCAGGGTAAGTCAGCCAGGATGGATGTGAGTTCAGCAATCATAGTGTGTTTGTAATCGGTGTTGGGTTTGCAGCGTTGCGTCTTGTGAGCGTGATGATGCATGCCCGTGCCACACCTATGCAGGGTGATGCATGAGCCTTTTGGAAATGGAAGTCGAGCGCCAATCCAACCCGGTCGATATGATCGAGTTCGTGGCTGCCAATAACGACTGGTCGTTCGAGCGATCCGGCGAAGACGAAATCGCCATGACGGTCGAAGGCAAGTGGGCGGACTACCACGTTTCCTTCTCCTGGATGGAGGAATTCGAGGCGCTGCACCTGGCCTGTGCCTTCGACATCAAGGTGCCGGAAAGCCGGGTCAACGAAGTCATCCGTCTGCTCTCCCATATCAATGGGCAGGTGTTGATGGGCCACTTCGATCTGTGGCGCCAGGAGGAAGTGGTGATCTTCCGCCAGTCGCTGCTGCTCGCCGGCGGCGCCGAGCCCACCAACCAGCAGGTCGAAGTTCTGCTTTCGAGCGCACTCGACGCTTGCGAATCCTATTATCAGGCGTTTCAATTCGTCGTCTGGTCCGGCATGGACGCGCAGCGCGCCGTCGATGCCGTGCTGTTCGAGACGGTTGGAGAAGCCTGATCATGACGAACGCCGCTTCCGGTCCCATCGTGCTCGTCGGCGCCGGCAATATGGGCGGCGCCATGCTTTCCGGCTGGCTGAAGAGCGGTGTTAAAGGCGCGGACGTTCTCGTCGTCGATCCCGGTCCGCCGCCGGCCATGGCGCAGCTGATCGCCGACAACGGCGTGACGCATGCGACCTCCGCACCGTCGGGTGTTCAGGCGGGCGTGATCTTCCTTGCGGTTAAGCCGCAGGTGATGGATGCGGTGCTGCCGCCGCTGAAATCGCTCGTTGGCCCGGAGACGGTCATCGTATCGGTTGCCGCCGGCAAAACGCTGGCCTTCATCGAAACCCATCTTGGTGCCGCCGCCACGGTGCGTGCCATGCCGAACACGCCGGCCATGATCGGCCGCGGTGTCACCGGCGCCTTTGCCAATGCCCGCGTCAGCGATCAGCAGCGCGCTCAGGTGCATGATCTCCTGAAGGTCAGCGGCCCGGTCGAATGGGTGCGCACCGAAGCCGAGATCGATGCCGTCACCGCCGTTTCCGGCAGTGGTCCGGCCTATGTCTTCTATCTCGTCGAGTGCATGGCGGAGGCGGGCCGCAAGGCCGGCCTTCAGCCGGACCTTGCCATGCGGCTCGCGCGGGAAACTGTCGCGGGGGCCGGCGAACTGTTGCACCAGTCGCCCGACGAGGCCGCGCGGCTGCGCCAGAACGTGACCTCGCCCGGCGGCACGACGGCTGCGGCACTATCCGTGCTGATGGCCGACGACGGGATGCAGCCGCTGTTCGACAAGGCGATCGCTGCGGCGCGCAAGCGCGCGGAAGAACTCGCAGGCTGAACATCAAACGCGGCCGGCGCCATGTCGGGGCCGGCAAGCGCCTGGCCTATGGCGTTCGCGTCGGGTAAGCGCCCGTGCAAGCCCCATGATCGCGGCTTGGCTGGCGGTTGAAGAGACTTCTCCAAATTGCACTTATCGCGCGGCGGCCCATGTCGCCGATCGCAATGGCGCGTTGATGCCGCGCCCAGGAATGCAGCGCATGGCTCATCGGCAGACCGTCTCGCTGATTGCCCATTTCCGTCACTCCTCAAGCTTCGCTGTCTGAGTTCCGGCTTAAGCTACAGCCTGTCGCCTGCCACGATAATCCATGTTAAATTCCGTTTATCTGTGACGAAATGGAATAGATAAGATGGATCGACAGGACGCCATGGCGGTGTTTCTCGCCGTCGTCGAGGAGGGTGATTTCTCGGCGGCGGCGCGGCGGTTGCGCATGACGCCATCGGCGGTCAGCAAGATCGTCGGCCGGCTGGAGGCGCGCCTCGGCGTGCGCCTGCTGCAGCGATCGACCCGCAGCATCAGCCTGACGAGCGAAGGCAGCGCCTATGCGGAATCGAGCCGCCGCATCCTCGGAGACATGGAGGATGCGGAGGTTGCGATCCAGCCGGGGGCGGTACCGCGCGGGCGGCTGCGGGTGAGCCTGCCCAGCGCCTTCGGTCACCGCCTGATCGTGCCCATGCTGCCTGATTTCATCGCGCGGTTTCCGGAGATCGACCTGGAACTCGATTTCAGCGACGCGGTCGTCGACCTCATGAACGGCGAGGCCGATGTCGCGCTGCGGGTTGCGGAACAAAACGACAGCACGCTGGTGACCCGGCGGCTCGCTCCGAACCGCCGGGTCATCTGCGCGGCACCCGCCTATCTCGAACGGCACGGTGCGCCGCAGACGCCCGACGACCTGCAGCGGCATGTCTGCCTTGCCATCACCGCCCGCGGCCGTCTCAACGTTTGGGAATTTCAGGATGGCAACGGCCGGCGTGCGATCCGTGTTCGTGGCTCCGTCGAAGCCAACAGCACCGAAGCGCTCCGACGGCTTGCGCTCGCGGGCATCGGCATCGTGCGCCTTTCCGAACTGCTCGTAGGCGGAGATATCAAGGCGGGATTGCTGGTGCCGCTTCTGACCGGCAGCAACTATGCCGAGGCAGAGCCGATCACGGTCGTCTATCCGCACCGGCGATTCTTGCCGCCGCGCGTGCGTGTTTTCGTCGATTTCCTGGCCGAGCAGTTTGCGCGCCGCCCGTGGGAGGAGGCCAGATTTCGCGGGGAGCCTGCCGGGGACGCCATGCTTCCGGAATCTCGCCCGATGCTTTAATCCACCTCGTCGGAGAAGATTTCACATAGGGAATGACGATGGCTGAAACTATTGAATTTGCTGATTTCGAGCGCGTGGATATCCGCGTGGGCACCATCGTCGAGGCCGAGCCCTTTCCGGAAGCGCGCAAGCCGGCGATCAAGCTGAAGATCGATTTCGGCCCGGAAATCGGCATAAAAAAGTCATCAGCGCAAATCACCGTGCATTATCGTCCGGAGGAACTCGTCGGGCGGCAGGTGCTGGGTGTGGTCAATTTTCCGCCGCGCCAGATCGGGCCTGTGCGCTCTGAAGTGCTGACGCTGGGCTTTGCAGACGAGGCCGGTGCGATCGTGCTGGCTGCCACCGAACGGCCGGTCCCCAACGGCAAGAAGTTGATGTGATCCCATGAACATTGCTTTCGAAGTGATCCCCGAGCGCGTCAAGGTGTCCTGCCTTTGGCGCGCCGCCGATGCCGCGCGCGACTGGCGCGCAAGTCATGTGCTGTCCCTGCTCGATCCGGAACTGCCGGATGCCAACGTGCCCGTGATTGCGGACGCCAGCCACCGGGTCGTGCGCATGCGCGACCAGGAAAACCTGAAAGCCACCCAGCATTTCCCGGATCTGGTGCTTGAGGTTTTCGAGGCGATGCGCCCGGCAGCCGAGCATGCTGAGAGCCGCATTCTCGTCCATTGCCATGCCGGCGTCAGCCGCTCGACGGCCTTTGCCTATGGTCTGATTGCGCACCAGCTCGGCGCGGGACGAGAGGACGAAGCCTTCCAGGCACTGCTGACCATCACGCGCAAGCCCTGGCCGAACCGCCGCATCATCGAGATCCTCGATGCAGCCCTTGGCCGCGACGGCCGGCTGCTCGCACCGCTCGACGTCATGCGCGCCCGTCATCCGCGCCGCATCGACGCCTGGCACCGCTTCAACGAACGACGCGGCCTGACCTCGATCTACCAGCGCTGACGGGTTCAGCTCTCCGGCATCAGCATCTCGGCGTAGCGCTTGAGTGAGCGATTGTAGCGGGGCAGGTGCCGCGACAGGCTGCCGAGAGCGAGTGCTGCCGCCTGTTGCGCCTGGCCGGTATCGACGAGGCAAAGCGCCAGGAAGGCGACGACCGCATCGTCGAGTTCGTCCGATGGCTTGTCGCGCTCGGCGGTGAGCAGGGCAACGCCTTCGTCGGCGCGGCCGAGATTGCGCAGGGTGCTGGCGAGCTGGATGGTGGCGCGTCGGCGGCGAATTCCCTGAAGGCCGTTTTCCAGCGCCTGCCGGTAGAGCGGCTCCGCCTTCGTCTCATGGCCGGTGGAATCCTGTGCCGAGGCTCGCTCGAACAGCCCGACGGCATGTCCTGCCGGCAGTTCGGCGGCGAGGGCATCGATGCGGGCGACAAAGCTTTCGCCATCCATCGTGTCGAAGGCGGCCCAGAGTTCGGCCACCCGTCGTTCCCAGTCAGCCCAATCGATGACGTCTACCATGCCCGCTCCCCTCAGCCCCCGTTCGCGGCCAGAAGTGGCCCGCCCGGGCAGGGACGTCAAGCCGGCACGCGCACCGTTGCCCTGAGGCCGCCGAGCGGGCTGTCGCCCAGCGTGACGTTGCCGCCGTGGCTGCGGGCGATATCGCGGGCGATCGCCAGACCAAGGCCGGTGCCGGAGCTGTCGAGATTGCGCGCTTCGTCGAGACGGAAGAACGGCTTGAAGACGTCCTCGCGCGAACGTTCGGGAATGCCCGGGCCGTCGTCGTCGATGGTGATTGTCAGCCACTTGGCACTGTGGCGCGCATCGATCTTGACGGTGTTGGCGTAGCGGTAGGCGTTCGAGGCGATGTTGGCGATGAGCCGGGTGAAGGCGTTTGGCCGGACGCGGATATCGTCTTCCCCCTCGACGGAGGTGGTGAGCGTCTTGCCGAGCAGTTCGGCTTCCGCGGCGAGCCGGGTCATCAGGTCCGAAAGTTTCAGCTGGCCGACGTCCTCCTCCGCTTCGCTGCGGGCGAAGGCGAGGTATCCTTCCAGCATGTTCTGCATGTCCTCGACGTCCTGGTTCAGGCCCTCGAGATCCGGGTTGTTGCCGGCAAGCGCCAGCTGCAGCTTGAAGCGGGTGAGAATGGTGCGCAGATCGTGACTGACGCCGGTCAGCATTGCGGTGCGCTGTTCGATCTGGCGTTCGATGCGCTCGCGCATCTGGATGAAGGCGAGACCGGCGCGGCGAATTTCGTCGGCGCCGCGCGGCGCGAAGTCGTCGATCTTCTGGCCCTTGCCGAAGCTTTCGGCCGCCTTGGTCAGGGCCAGGATCGGCCGGATCTGGCCGCGCAGGAAGAGGACCGCGATCGTCAGCAGCACCAGCGAGGCCGCCACCATCCAGACGAGGAAGATGTGGGTGTTGGAGGCATAGGCCTGGTTGCGCCGGGCGTAGACGCGCAGGATACGGCCGTCGTCGAGCTTGATGCGGATCTCGACGAGCTTGGAGTTGCCGACCGTATCGATCCAGAAGGGGCGGCGGACCTGGTTGGAAATCTCTTCGCCGAGGATCTGGTCGAGGATTTCGAAGAAGGGGCTGGGGCGCGGCGGCGGCAGTTCGCCGGGCGGATCCACGGAGATGCTGAGATCGAGCTGATCGCGGGCGATGCGGATGATCTCGGAGATGTCGCGGTCGGCCGGGAAGGTGTCGATGAGATCGACGATCGCGGCAATGTCCCCGGTGACGGCGGCCGACAGGCGCTGCGTCACCAACTGCCAGTGGCGCTCCATGAAGATGAAGGCGACCACCGACTGCAGGAGAACCATCGGGATGATGACGATCAGCAGCGAACGGGCGTAAAGCCCCATGGGCAGGCGACGGCGCAGCCAGCGGGTGAAACGCCTCCAGGCGTTGTCGTTCGCCCCGGATGCACCGTGCTCTATGCCGTCAAAGCTTGCCATGATCTGCCGCGCTCATCGGAAGGGCTGCCATTTCAGTCCACGCTCAGCCGGTAGCCGATGCCGCGCACCGTCTGCAGCCAGACGGGGTTGGACGGGTCGTCCTCGATCTTGCGGCGCAGACGGTTGATCTGCACGTCGATCGTGCGCTCGCCGACTTCGGCATCGTCACCGATCAGTTCGTGGCGCGGGATGGTTTCGCCGGCGCGCTGCGAAAACAGCGTCATGATCTCCTGCTCGCGGTCGGTCAGCCGGATATGGTCGGCGCCGCGCCGGAGTTCCTTGCGCACCACCGAGAAGGTGTAGGGGCCGAAGATGACCTGGTCGACCTTGGGCGCCTGGGCCGGCTGGTTGCGGCGCAGGATGTTGTTGATCCGCAGCACAAGTTCGCGCGGGTCGAAGGGCTTCGACAGATAGTCGTCGGCGCCGGCCTCGAGACCCTCGATGCGGGAATTGGATTCCGCCAGCGCCGTTAGCATCAGGATGGGCACGGTCTTGATCTGCCGGAGGCTCTGGGTGAGCGAAATGCCGCTTTCGCCCGGCATCATCACGTCGACGATCAGGAGGTCGAAGTCGAGGCCGACGAGTTTGCGGCGGGCCTCGTCCGCATCGGACGCAGTCGTCACGCGAAAACCCTGTTCGACCAGGTAGCGGTTGAGCAGATCGCGGATGCGCCGGTCGTCGTCGACGACCAGAAGGTGAGCCGCATCGTCCGAGACAGTCGCTTTTGTCGTCATTCCACGCTTCCCAAGTTGCAGGCCAGACCCGCGCTGCGGCGGGCGTCAGTCTGCGGCGTTGTTCTTCATCCCGGCGAGGAAGCGCTTGACCGTTTCGCGCGCGCCCGGGCCGGTTCTTGCCAATGCATCGGCTATGCGGCGGGACTGTGGCTCGGCAAGCGCACGCGCCAGCGCCTGGCCTTCCTCCGTGGTATAGAGCATGCGCTGGCGGCGGTCTTCAGGGCCGGTTTCCTGGCGGATATAGCCGGAATCGATCAGCTGCTTCAGCACCCGCGCAAGGCTCTGCTTGGTGATCTTCAGCGTGTCCAGGAGGTCGGCGACCGTCATGCCCGGCTCGCGGTCGACAAAGTGCACGACGCGGTGGTGCGCCCGTCCGAAGCCGCTCTTTTCCAGGATCGCGTCCGGGTCGGAGGTGAAGTCGCGATAGGCGAAGAAGAGCAGCTCGATGATCTCGAAATCGATCGTATCGTCATCGGCAGCGGCATCGTTCAGATACCGGGTGTTCTCTTTGGATTGGCCGGCCACGCGGTCATTTCCTTTCAGCCTGATTGCAACTTGCGAAACATTCGGAAAAATACGTCAGCTTTATTGACATATTTTTACCGTGTCGTTAGCGTCCATGCTCGGTAAGCGAGACATTTGGCGTTGGCAACATCTGAAAGGATATGCCGTGCCGTTCCGATCGCAAATCCAAAATCACGAAATTGAATTTTCCCTCAATCAGTTTGCCGATAAACTGAAAGCAGGACGATAATCAACTAAGAATGGCGCGCATGCGCCGGAGGATGACACCATGGCAGCGGTTCCTTTTGATCAGTTGGACGGACAGATCTGGTTCAACGGCGAGTTCGTCGCGTGGAAGGACGCCAAGGTACACGTGCTGACCCACGGCCTGCACTATGCCAGCGCGGTCTTTGAAGGCGAGCGCGCCTATGGCGGGCGCATCTTCAAGCTGACCGAGCACAACCAGCGTCTTCATCAGTCGGCCGAGATCCTCGGCTTCAAGATCCCCTATTCGGTCGAAGAACTGGACGCCGCCAGCGTCGAGCTTCTGAAGCGCCAGGGCTTTTCGGAGGCCTATGTGCGGCCGATCGCCTGGCGCGGCAGCGAGAGCATGGGCGTTTCGGCGCAGAACAATCGTATCAACGTTGCCATCGCCATCTGGCAGTGGGGCAGCTACTTCAATCCGGCCGAGAAGCTGAAGGGCATCCGGCTCGATATCGCAGAATATCGCCGCCCGGATCCGCAGACAGCACCTTCGAAGTCGAAGGCCGCCGGCCTCTACATGATCTGCACCATCTCCAAGCATGCGGCCGAGGCCAAGGGCTATGCGGATGCGATGATGCTGGATTACCGCGGCCGCGTGGCCGAAGCGACCGGTGCCAACATCTTCTTCGTCAAGGACGGCGTCATCCACACGCCGGTGCCGGATTGCTTCCTCGACGGCATCACCCGCCGCACCGTGATCGAGCTTGCCAAGCGCCGCGGCTATGAAGTCGTCGAGCGGGCGATCATGCCGGAGGAACTGTCCGGTTTCAGCGAATGCTTCCTCACCGGCTCGGCCGCCGAGGTAACGCCGGTTTCCGAAATCGGCCCCTATCGCTTCACGCCGGCAACGATCTGCGAAACGCTGATGAACGACTACATGAAAGAAGTCTATCCGGTTGCCGCGGCAGCCGAGTAACAACGGCATCCGGAATACTCTCGAATGCAGAAAAGGCGGCCCCCGGGGGCCGCCTTTTGTCTTGCTACGGATATGATCGCAGAGTTAGGCGGTCTTCCCCAAGAACTGCCCGACGATTCCGCTCAGCACGCCGCCGCCGACAAGGCCGCCGATGGCTTGCATGGCAAGACCGGTCGCGGCTGCTTCTCCGCCGAGCATTTGAATGAGGAACCCGCCGCCGAGGCCTCCGATCGCGCCGACGATGGTGCGTGCGACGATACCGAATGCCTGCTGCTTCAACACTGCGCTGGCCGCGTTGCCGCCGGCCGCCCCCGCGATCAATTGGGTAATGATAGGCATTAATGCTTCCATTGATCCCTCCGTGTCGTGGCTCGTCGTGGACGCGCCACTAAAAGCCGATGATCCGGCATCAATAGGTTGAAGCCTATTCTGGTTTATTGTCAATTTGAGTGAAATGACGTTCCCGCGACTGCTTCGTAGCCAATTGAAATGGCTCGATTTTAGGCAGAGGCAATATCATGCTGGCAAAGCGGGAAAATGAAGCCGGCGGCGGGGGCGGCTGGAGGCATTGGCCTTGCCGTGGATGATTCGTGCCGTCGGGAGGGCGAGGGAGCGTGATGCAGGCGCATGAGGGAACCTCCGGCAACCGAATGGCTGCCGGAGATCTCGGCTGTTAGCGGTAGACGTAGACGATGCGTCGCGTTGCCGGTTCGACCAGAACGGGCTGGCCGTTGATGCTGACATAGTCGTAGCTGTAGTCAGGCACGCGGTGAACGGCCACGGTCTGTGGCAGTTCGGCACCGACGACGACTTCGCCATCGAGATAGACGGTCTCGCCGGGGTTGGACGTGACGTAGGTCCGCACGTTGTCCGGCGGCACGATCGGGTCGATCTGTTCGACCGGGCCGATCAATTCGTCGCCGCTGCTGACGATCACGGGATCATTGGGCTGCGCTTCGTAGGTGACCGCGGGAATGGCGAGGTCGGCGCGACGCTCCTGGACCACGACGGCCGAGCCGCCAAGATCCGTCGTCAGATACTGGGCATAGACCCAGCCGCGCACGCCGCCGACGTCGATGCGGCACCACTTGCTGCCTTCGACGCAGCCGTCGATGACCGCGGTGCTGCCGCGGGCCGCAAGGCCGACTGTCGGATATTGAGGGCCCGGACCCGTGCGGATATTCAGGTCCGTCACTGTGGTCGCGGTCATGGCTGCAAAGGCGGACGGGGTACCGATCGCCAACACCAAACCCGCGGCCGCAGCGGCTCGCAACAGGGGGCGGGTAAGCTTCACCATTGTGTTTCTCCTTATATTGACGAGGACCAAACGCCGGCAAGCGCGCGGATGTTCCCCCGGGAACGTCACGAAATATGACGCTGTGACATTCTCCAGCCGTCGCCGAGGGCAGGACACGCCAGGAGAACAGGCGACGGGAGAGGGGACACAATGCAGAATGCTCAGCCGGATCAGACCAACGTCGCCGCGCGCAGCCTCAAGCCGGTGGTACGGATCGTCGTCGCTGCCGAGATCGCGATTTCGGCGCTGCTGATGACCACCGTGCAGTGGCCGGCGCCCCAGTTGTCCGCGCCGCAAATAGCCTCGCTTCGCTGATTGGCGCTGTCACCGCCGCCAATTGCCGCTATAGGAAGATGACGAGATCCCAAAGCGCGTTGCGATCTTCCAGATTCGCTTCCCACGCTCTAGGTTCCTGAGTTATCGCATGTCGTTATCGCAATACCGCTCCCACACTTTTGCGCGACATGCTCTAGAAAGGCAGACGCGCATGTTACAGGCGGGCATCATCCCGGTTACCCATTTCGAGCAGAACTGCACCGTGCTGTTCGACAGCGAGACCAAGGAAGGCGTGATCGTCGATCCGGGCGGCGATGTCGATCTCATCCTGCAGACCGTCCGCGAAAACGGTATCACGCTGAAGGCGATCTGGATCACCCACGGCCATATCGACCATGCCGGCGGTGCCAAAGAACTGAAGGACGCGCTCGGGCTCGAAATCATCGGTCCGCACAAGGACGACCTGCCGCTGCTCGAAAGGCTGGAAAGCCAGGCCGAGCGCTTCGGGCTGGCGATGAAGGTCCAGAACGTCATTCCCGATCGCTGGCTTGAAGAGGGCGACACCGTCTCCTTCGGCGACCATGTCTTCGAAGTCTTGCATTGCCCGGGCCATGCGCCGGGCCACGTGGTCTATTTCAACCGGGCGCAGAACTTCGCCCATGTCGGAGACGTGCTCTTCCACGGTTCGATCGGCCGCACCGACCTGCCCGGCGGCAATCACCAGCAATTGCTCGATTCGATCCGCGACAAGATCCTGCCGCTTGGAGACAATGTCGGCTTCATCTGTGGCCATGGCCCGGGCGGCCAGATCGGCGAGGAGCGCCGCACCAATCCCTATCTGCGTGGGCTCTGAGCCTCCGCACACGCGCATGAAAAAAGCCCATGTCTCGATCAAGACATGGGCTTTTCGATTCTTGCGCCGAGCCTGATCAGCCGGCGGTGCAGAAGTAGCTGCGACCGTCGTAGCCGCGGAAGGTGCCGCTATCCGGGTTGAACGAACGGTAGCGCTGCGCGCAGTAGCGATACCAGGACGGGGTCCAGGGCTCGAGCGACCGGTAACCGCCGCCGTAGCTGTCGACGACGACAGGGCGTGCCTGGTAGACCGGGCGAGGGCGATAGACCGGACGCGGCTCGTAGTAATCGTATTCCGGTTCCGGATCGATGTAGACGCGCTCGTTGTAGCCGCCGTTGTAACGCGGCTGCGAAGCGATCGCGCCGCCGATCAGAGCGCCGGCAACGAGACCTGCTGCACCGGCTGCCCATGCGTCGTCATTGTTGTGGTGATGCCTGCCGCCTGCCTCGGCGGCGCCAAAGGTCGGGATGACCATAGCGGCTGCGGCGATCGAGAGAACGGCGGCTTTGATGAACTTGTTCATTTGGCTTCAATCCTTCGCATGGACCGGATCAACCCGGTCTTCATGATGCAGGAAGGTTAACGCGGCCAAACTGAACCGAGCCTGAACAAAAAAACCCGGCAAGAATGCCGGGCTTCAACTTGGAATCTGTCAGCAGAAAACGGCGTTAGCCGGAGATCTGCAGGTTGACCGCCTTCGGGCCTTTGCCGCGGCGATCCGGTTCGGTGTCGAAGCTTACCTTCTGGTTTTCCGTCAGACCGGTCAGGCCGGAAGCCTGGACTGCGGAAATGTGTACGAAGATATCTGCACCACCGTTGTCAGGCTTGATGAAACCAAAGCCCTTGTCGGTGTTGAAGAATTTTACAGTGCCAGTTTCGGCCATGCGTCAGGTCCTTTTCTCTCCACCCGTTTGACGGACGGGCAGCATTGCAGTTTTGCCCGAATGGGCGTTGGCAGGCAGGTCTCGACGTTTGAGGAAAGGGTCCTGGTTACCGCAGCCAGCCATAGGAAAGGTCGCATTGCTGCTTCCCATCGGTCTGGCCGCCCGGAGTTTTTGCGTCTCCGGCCCGCTTTTATTTCAAGATCTTCCCGTGTTCGCAGATTGCCCGAACGGAAGTAAGATTGATGGGTTTATTTTGAATTGGCAAGCAAAACTTTTCGGGATTGGTATTGCGTCTTGTCATTGCTCAAAAATCGGTCATTTGCGGCTTTGCGGGGCGCTGCGCAAAATATATCGCAAGCTGTTGAAATCACAGCTTTTTGAAAACAATTGCTGCAAAATTGAGTGGTTTTCGCCGATTTCCCGTGCGGCGCTGGCAAAGCGGGCCAATCGCATATCAGGTATGCCGTCGGCAACTCCCTGATATGTTTGAGGCTTCTGATGTCGGCGGTTTCTTACGTAGATTTCTTGCAGAAAATCTACAACTACCGTTTCGGGGCGAAAACGCACGGCGAAGCCACGCCTTCGTCGCGAAGCAACGGGCCTGTTGCCCTGAGCAATAGCAAGTAAAGCCTCAGTCCAGCGTCTTGGCGGTGGGTGCTTATAGTTCCCTGAGGCGCCCTCAGGCAGCGGCTGCGGCGCGGCGGCCCTTGGTCAGTTCCGGCACGATCTCGACCGTCAGCATGGCGGCAAAGATGATGGCGCAGCCGGCATAGCCGATCGGGGTGATGACCTCGCCAAGCAGGAGAACGCCGAAGAGGGCGGCAAAGAGCGCCTCGCTCGACAGGAAGATCGCAGCCTGCGGCGCCGTGGTGTAGCGCTGCCCGACGACCTGGAGAATGAAGGCGAGGCCGCTCGAAAAGATGCCGGCATAGAGGATTTCGAAGAGCGCGCCCTCGATGGCGGCAAAGCTCAGCGGTTCGGTCGTCACGGCGAGGACGAAGCCGAGCACGGCGCAGACGGCAAACTGGGTCATCGAAAGCAGCATCGGCCGGCCGCTGCTCGGGGCAAAGAGGCCGATCAGTAGCATCTGCACGGCCCAGAACAGGGCGCAAAGGATGGTCAGATAGTCGCCTCCGGTGAGCGCCGAGAGCGTTCCCCCGCTCAGCAGGAAAATGCCAAACAGCGCCATCATCGCGCCAGGCCAGATGATCCAGTGCGGCTTGCGGCGCAGGAAGACAACCATCAGCACGGGCACGAAGACGACATAAAGACCGGTGAGGAAGCCGGAATTGGTGACGCTGGTGTCGAGCAAGCCGAATTGCTGCGTCACCGCGCCGGCAAAGAGCGCCAGGCCGATGAAGATGAAGTTGCGGACGGTCGAAAGCTTGATCGGTTCGGCGGCACGCTTCGTTTCGATGATGGCCAAGGGCATGGCGACCAGTGTCGCGATTGCGAAACGCAGCGCGATGAACCAGAGCGGGCTGATCGCATCCATGGCGGTCGACTGCGCGACGAAGCCGGCGCCCCAGATGGCGCCTGAAATCAAAAGCAGCAGATTGGCCTGAATGCGCGGCATGTCGTTCTCTCCTCGGACAGGCGCGTCTAGCAGTTGCGTTTTCGCCGGGCAAGGCTCATCGTCGGCATGCGGTTGGAGAGATCGAATGAAGATGGCGGGCGGCGCGGTGTCGAATGCGCGCGCGGGAGAGGGCGTTCCGGCCAACCGGGCGCTTGCAGGCCTCCCGCCATGACTGATGCCGGCTATTCCGGCACGCCGCTGGCGCGCAAGCTCGGGCTGAAGGATGGACAGCGGGCGCTGCTTCTCGGAGTTCCGTCCGGTCTCGATGCGATCAGCGGCTTTGCCGGCTTTCGCACCTTGGAAACGTCGATCGGTGGTGCGGCCGAGCGCGATGCCGACTATGCCCACGTATTCGAAACCGAGCGATCGGGCTTGGAGCGGCTCGCGCCGATCCTGGCCGGAAGGCTCAAACCCGATGGCATGCTCTGGATATCCTGGCCGAAGAAGGCGTCGAAGCTGCCGACGACGCTGACCGAGGACGTTTTGCGCGACATCTTCCTGCCGCTCGGCCTTGTCGATGTGAAGGTTTGCGCCGTCGACGCGGTCTGGTCCGGGCTGAAATTCATGTTCCGGCGCGAGGTGCGCGACCGGCTGTCGTGAGCCAGTCAGTGGCGGGCGCCGCCTATTGCTCTGCGGCCTTGGAGACCCTGAGCACGGCGCCGTCTTCCTCGTCCGTTACCATCAGCAAGGCGCCATCGGGTGCCACGACGACGTCGCGGATGCGGCCGAATTCGCCATCGAACAAGCGCTCCTCGGAGCCGATCGCGCCGCTGTCGTCGCGTTCGAGCCGGGCGAGCAACTGGTACTTCAGCGCCGCCACCAGAAGGTCGCCGTCCCATTCGGGAAACATCTTGCCGCGATAGACGGCAAGCGCGCCCGGCGCGATCGAAGGATCCCAATAGAAGAGCGGCTGGTCGAGGCCTTCTTTCGACGTACCTTCGCCGATTTCGGCGCCGGAATAATCCTTGCCGTAGGTAATGACAGGCCAGCCGTAATTGTGGCCGGCCTTCGGGTTGTTGATCTCGTCGCCGCCGCGCGCGCCGTGCTCGACGGTCAGCAACGTGCCGTCTTTCGGATCGAAGGCGATGCCTTGCGGATTGCGGTGGCCCTTTGACCAGATCTCCGGCAGGCCGCCGGTGCCGCCGCGATAGGGGTTCGATCCGGGAATGCTGCCGTCGGCATTGATGTGCAGGATGGCGCCGGCGTGGTCGCGCGGGTCCTGCGCCCGGTCACCTTCGCCGCGGTCGCCGATGCCGAAGAACAGGCTGCCATCGGGCGCGATGGCGATGCGTGAGCCGAAATGCTGGCCCTTGCCGGTGAACTTGCTCATCCGGAAGAGTTCCTTGACATCGGTAAGGCCGGTTCCGTCGGCGGCGAGTTTCGCCCGGACGACGGCAGTGCCGTAGCCGCCTTTGCCGTTGGCGGCCATCGTCAGGTAGAGCGTCCGGTTTTCGGCGAAACGGGGATCGAGCGCGATGTCGAGCAGGCCGCCCTGGCCGCGCTCGGCGACCTCGGGCACGCCCGTCAGCGGCTTCGAGAGCTTGCCGTCGCGCACGATGCGCAGCCGCCCCGGACGCTCGCTGACGATCAATCCACCATCGGGGAGTGCTTCTACCGCCCAGGGGTGCTCGAGACCGGTGGCGAGCGTTTCGACAATGAGGCTACCCTTCTTGCTCGGGAACTCGCGGGCGTCTTGTGCCTTGGCGCCGAACGGGGAGACGAGGGCAGCCAGAGCGGTGGACATGGCCAGGATGGCGACCTTGCGCACGCCTTTGCCTGTCCGTCCCGATGTTCCTGCAATCGCTCGCCTCATTCCGCTTCTCCGACACCGACTCGTTCCGGGGAAGCTGGAGCGGTCTCTCCGCCGGTTCAAGTCACATCCGATCAAAAGCCGTTTATTTCGAGATCGAGCCCGTCGTCAGCGGTACCGGGCGCTGTTCGCCGATGAGTTCGGCATCGACGATGTAGCGCATCGGTCCCTGCTCGATCGCATCGAAGGGCCAGCAGGTGGCGAGCGCCAGGTGGTGGCCACTGGAAGACGCGTTGATGCCGCTTTCATCCCAGCGGGCAACCCGACTTTCGCCGGCCCGAAACAGGAAGCGACGGCCATCCTTGCGCGTCAGCACCAGGAGGTCGCCGGGGTTGACGTCCTTCAGCCAGCGAAAATGCGTGTCGCGATGGGCGGCAATGACCGAGGTGCCCTCGTCGCCGGGAAGCGGCGTCGTCGTCAGCCAGGCGGGCCCGAAGGCAAGCGCTTCGCCGCTGGCGCCTTCCAGCACGATCGCCGAGCGGTTGATCCGTGGCGCCGAGATTTCGGCGGCCGTCTGGAAATCGGCCCAGGGCCAGGGCTTACCATCAGGGCTGCCATGAAGCTGCGCCTCGAAGGTGCGCTTCAACAGCACCTGCGAGACCTCGGCCTTGGCCTTCATGTAGAAGCCCTTGCCGATCAGAAGCAGGCCGGCAAGGGCAATGAGCGCGATGATCGCAAGCACGATCGTTTCGACCGCCGAGAGGCGGGCGAGAAAGCCCGGCCGTGGCTCGGACTGATCCTTGTCAGCGGCCACGGCGGCGCACTCCGGCAGTGACGACGGCGGCGATCGGCGCGCGCCAGAAGACGAAGGTCGTGCCGGCAAGAAGCGCGAAGGCAAGCAGCATCAGGCCAATCAAGATCTGCTTGTCCGCTTCCGTTGCCGTCTGCGGCAGGGACACCTGGTTGTTGGCTTCAGCGATCAGACCGGCCGCCCGCGCCGTCGGTGCGGCGAGCATGCGGTCGGCCGTCACCATCGCAAGTTTGGTTCGGCTTTCGAGCGCGGCGCGTTCGTCGACCTTGCCGGGGACGACCTCGACAGGGGCTTCGCCGAAGACCTTGCCGAAGTCCCAGCCGGCCGGGAGATTGAGCGGCAGCTTCGTTTCGCTGAGGTTCTCGCTGCTGGGCCGCGATGGCGTCGCGTCGACGGCAACGAGGCTCGTGACGCGGGAGACGAGATGGTGGGCTAGAGCCACCGTCTCGATCCGCTTGTCGAGGGTCGCCGGGTCGGCGATCGTCGACGCGCTCGCTTCAAGGTCGTCGATCTTGCGGCGGGCCCAGAGCTTGGCGATGCCTTCGCCGGTCGAAGCCTTGGCGATATCCATCTCCACCCGCCAGGGCTGGTCGCCGGCCTTGCCGAGGATCTGCAGCTTGCCTTCGGGGGCGGTGCCATCGAGTTCGGCCGTCAGCACCACGGGCTCGCCGCGATAAAGATCGGGCATCGGGTTTGGTGTGATGTCGCCGGCCGATGCGCCCTCGAAGGCGGCCGAGATATCCGTCATGGCGGGGCTTTCGAGCTTGGTGAAGAGTTCGCCCATGCGCGCGGCGACCTCGCTCTCCGAGCCGATCAGCGTGAAGGTGCCGCGGCCATATTCGGCGGCCTTGGTCATGAAGTGACTGTTCGGGGCCGAGCCGATGCCGACGGTGAAGACGCGGGCGTCGCCGCGATTCTTCTGGATCTCGTCGAAAAGCTGCGTCTCGTTGCCGATCGCACCGTCTGTCAGGAACACCACCTGGCGAAGAGCGCCGGCCTCAACCGGTCCTTGCGTGCGAAGGGCCGCTTCCAGCGCCGGCAGCATCTCGGTGCCGCCATCGGCCGTCAGGCCGCGGACATAGGCGATCGCATCTTCGCGCTTGTCCGGCGTCGCTTCGACCAGTTCGGGGAAGTGCACCGACATGGTGTCGTCGAAGCGGATGACGTTGAAGCGGTCCTCGGGCTTCAGCCTGGAGATCGCCAGCGCCAGGCTCTCCTTGGCCTGCTCCATCGAGGGGCCGGCCATGGAGCCGGAATTGTCGATGACGAAGACGATCTCGCGCTTGACGGGCTTGGCGTCGGCCTCGCTTGCGGCGGCCGGCGGGGTGACGAAGGAAAGCAGATAGGTCTTGCCGCCGACCGTCTCGCGGAACAGGCCGGCATAGGGGCTCTTGCCCTCGATCGCCTTCCAGGTGAGTTCGAAGTCGCGGTCGGCAGGCACGCTGTCGCCCTTCAGCGTCACCCGACGGCTGAGATCGTCGATACTGGCGATATCGACCGCGTGATAGCCGGATTTCACTTCGCCGAGCGGAAAGCCGGCCTTGAGGTTCACGGTCAGCGTGACGGGGTTGATCCTGGCGTTTTCCTTGGGGTCGAGGACCGGCGCTTCGATCTTCTCGCGATCGGGTACCGGGTCGCTGACGGCATAGCCGGTGCGGCTGTCGAGATCGACGGTCTGGACGATCGGCTGCGGATTGTAGCGCGGTGCCACGACCATCGGGAAACGGAGAGAATAGAGGCCGTTCGACTGGCGCACCGCGCTCTGGTACTCGATCTGCACGACCACTGTTTCACCCGGGCCGATATTGGCGACCTGGTTGGTGAAGATGTTCGGGCGCTGCTGTTCGAGAAGCGCTGCCTTCTTGCCTTCGGCCTTTGCCTGTTCGTAGATTTCCTTGGCGGCCTGGCGCGGCTTAATCTGGCCGTCGATGAAGCGGTCGCCGATCTGCATCTTCAGCGTATCGACGGCCGAATCTTCGGGTAGCGGAAAAACATAGGTGCCTTCGACCCAGCCCTTGCTCGGGTTCTCGAACCGCTGGGTGACGCGAGTGCGCATGATCGGGCCGTTGACGTCGATCTGGACGTCGGTCGCAAGCCGCGGCGCCTCGACGAAATAGCCCGGTTCCTTCGACGGGAAGAGCAGGGCGCCGGCGCCGACGTCGTTGGGGCGAACGTAACCCGCCATCTGCCGCGGCTTGGCATCAGCCGTTTGCGCGGCTGCCTGGGTCATCAGCCCGATGAACATCAGGATGCAGGCAGCAAGGGCCGCAAGCGCCAGATACATGCCCCAGCGTGCTTCGCTCTGCCGTGTCTTCATGGAAGCGATTTCGTCGTCGAGAAACATTGCATAACCCCCGTAATGCGAATGTGTTCGGATCATCGGAGGAAAAGCCCGGAAGCCGGCTGTTGCGCGACGGAATTGCGGCGTTCCGCGACAGTTGTCGTGGCTAAATTATGGCATTTGCAAATTCGGCGGACTGCGCTGTTTTTTTTGAATAAATCGCGATCAACAACCGTTTCTGATCGTTACGTTTCGTGGTCGTTCAAACGGGCGCCACAATCCGTTTTCGCAGCGATCGACGGCCGGTCATGCATCGCGCCGTGTCGTGACCTGCGATCGACGATGCTGATCGCATTCATGAAACTTTGTCATGGTAACGCTTTTTGCCCGCGTTTCCGGCGTTTTTGCCGTTCCGGCGCTTGCAAGACCGGGCGTCTTTCGACATAGACCTAACCGCTATGGAGCCTGGCTTTTTAGTTCCGTAGCGATCACCTCGTCTCGAAACGATCAGGACCTTCACCCATGGCCTTCCTTGCCGATGCCCTTTCCCGTGTAAAGCCTTCCGCCACCATCGCCGTTTCGCAGAAAGCCCGTGAGCTGAAAGCGAAAGGCCGCGATGTCATCGGCCTCGGCGCCGGAGAGCCGGACTTCGACACGCCCGACAATATCAAGAAGGCCGCCATCGACGCGATCAATCGCGGCGAGACGAAGTACACGCCGGTCTCCGGTATCCCGGAACTGCGCGAAGCGATCGCCAAGAAGTTCAAGCGCGAGAACAACCTCGACTACACGGCTGCCCAGACGATCGTCGGCACCGGTGGAAAGCAGATTCTTTTCAACGCCTTCATGGCGACCCTGAACGCGGGCGATGAAGTCGTCATCCCGGCGCCTTACTGGGTTTCCTACCCGGAAATGGTGGCGCTGTGCGGCGGTACCCCGGTCACCGTCTCGACCAAGCAGGAGAACAACTTCAAGCTCAAGGCCGAGGACCTCGACAAGGCGATCACGCCGAAGACCAAGTGGTTCATCTTCAACTCGCCGTCCAACCCGTCGGGTGCCGCCTACAGCCATGCCGAGCTCAAGGCGCTGACCGACGTGCTGATGAAGCATCCGCATGTCTGGATCCTCACCGACGACATGTACGAGCACCTGACCTATGGCGACTTCAAGTTCGCGACCCCGGTCGAAGTCGAGCCTGGCCTTTATGATCGCACGCTGACGATGAACGGCGTCTCCAAGGCCTATGCCATGACCGGCTGGCGCATCGGCT
>NZ_JTLA01000068.1:0-26905 GCF_000799055.1 Ensifer sp. ZNC0028 | reverse complement strand
CGGAGCGCTCGGCGCTGCCGGTGCAGGCGCCTCGGCCTTGGCGGCAGGTGCCGGTGCTGCCGCGCCGTTGCCGCCCTTGGCGGCAGCAGCGACATCCTCGCCATCGGCGGCGAGAACGGCGATCAGCGCGTTGACCTTGACGCCTTCGGTGCCGGCGGGGACGACGAGCTTGGCAACGGTGCCTTCGTCGACGGCTTCGACTTCCATCGTCGCCTTGTCGGTCTCGATCTCGGCGATCACGTCGCCGGACTTGACCTTATCGCCTTCCTTGACCAGCCACTTGGCCAGATTGCCTTCTTCCATCGTCGGGGAGAGGGCAGGCATTGTGATGTTGATAGGCATCGAAGGGCCCTCCCCTTATTTGTAGCAAACGGCTTTCACCGCATCGACAACCTCTGCGACGTTCGGAAGCGCGAGCTTCTCGAGGTTCGCGGCGTAAGGCATCGGCACATCCTTGCCGGCGATCGTGAGGATCGGGGCGTCAAGGTAGTCGAAGGCCTGCTGCATGACGCGGGTTGCGATCTCGGTGCCGACGGAAGACTGCGGGTAGCCTTCTTCGACGGTGACGAGGCGGCCGGTCTTCTTGACGGATTCGATGACCGTCGGCAGGTCCATCGGACGGATGGTGCGCAGGTCGATCAGTTCGACATCGATGCCCTGGGCTTCGAGTTCGGCAACCGCCTTGACGGCGTAG
This sequence comes from Ensifer sp. ZNC0028, assembly GCF_000799055.1. Taxonomy (NCBI): domain Bacteria; kingdom Pseudomonadati; phylum Pseudomonadota; class Alphaproteobacteria; order Hyphomicrobiales; family Rhizobiaceae; genus Ensifer; species Ensifer sp. ZNC0028. The sequence continues at coordinate 26,211 of NZ_JTLA01000068.1, read as the reverse complement.
GTCATGCCGATGCCGAAGGAGACGATCGTCGCGTCCTTGCCGACCTTGTGGATACGAGCCTTGCCGATCGGCAGAACGAAATCGTCAAGCTTCGGCACTTCGAACGAGTGACCGTAGAGGATTTCGTTTTCGAGGAAGATGACCGGGTTCGGATCGCGGATCGCAGCCTTGAGCAGGCCCTTGGCGTCGGCAGCCGTGTAGGGCATGACGACTTTCAGACCCGGGATATGGCTGTACCAGGCGGCGTAGCACTGCGAGTGCTGAGCGGCCACGCGGGCAGCGGCACCGCTCGGGCCACGGAAGACGATCGGCGCGCCCATCTGGCCACCGGACATGTAGAGCGTCTTGGCAGCGGAGTTGATGATCTGGTCGATCGCCTGCATGGCGAAGTTGAAGGTCATGAACTCGACGATCGGACGCAGACCGGTCATGGCAGCGCCGACGCCGACGCCGGCAAAGCCGTGCTCGGTGATCGGGGTATCGATGACGCGACGCGCACCGAATTCCTGCAAGAGGCCCTGGGTGATCTTGTAGGCGCCCTGGTATTCGGCGACTTCCTCACCCATGACGAAGACGTCGTCGCTGGCGCGCATTTCTTCGGCCATGGCGTCACGAAGCGCTTCACGAACGGTCATGGTGACCATTTCGGTGCCGGCCGGGATCGCCGGATCAGCGGCAACTTCGACCTTCGGCTGGGCTGCAACCGGAGCCGGCGCGGAAGCGGCCGGCGCTTCGGCAGCAGCTGCCTTCGGCGCTTCGGCCTTCGGAGCGGCGATATCGCCTGCGCCTTCGCCGTCCTGCAGCAGCACCGCGATCGGGGTGTTGACCTTGACGCCTTCGGTGCCGGCAGCGATCAGGAGCTTGCCGATCGTGCCTTCGTCAACGGCTTCGACTTCCATCGTCGCCTTGTCGGTCTCGATCTCGGCAATGACGTCACCGGAAGTGACCTTGTCGCCTTCGTTCTTCAGCCATTTCGAGAGCGTGCCTTCCTCCATGGTCGGGGAAAGGGCAGGCATAAGAATTTCTACTGGCATGTTTGTCCCTCCCCGGATCAAAGCAGGATGTCGGTGTAGAGCTCGGATGCATCCGGCTCCGGATCGGCCTGGGCAAAATCGGCGCTGTCGGCAACGATGTCGCGGACTTCCTTGTCGATCTGCTTCAGTTCGTCCTCGTTCGCCCAACCCTTTTCGGTCAGACGCGCCTTCACCTGCTCGATCGGGTCATGCTCCGAGCGCATCTTCTGCACTTCGTCCTTCGAGCGATACTTCGCCGGGTCGGACATCGAGTGACCGCGATAGCGATAGGTCTGCATCTCGAGGATGATCGGACCCTTGCCCGAGCGGCAATGCTCAACAGCCTCGTCGCCGGCGGCCTTGACCGCGCGGACGTCCATGCCGTCGACCTGGAAGCCGGGAATGTTGAAGGAGACACCGCGCTGCGAGAAGTCGGTCTGTGCCGAAGCGCGCGAAACGGACGTACCCATGGCGTAACGGTTGTTCTCGATCACGTAGATCACCGGCAGCTTCCAGAGCTGCGCCATGTTGAAGCTTTCGTAGACCTGGCCCTGGTTGGCAGCGCCGTCACCGAAATAGGCAACGGACACGTTGTCGTTGCCGCGATAGCGGTTGGCGAAAGCAAGACCGGTGCCGAGCGACACCTGGGCGCCGACGATGCCGTGACCGCCGTAGAAGTGCTTTTCCTTGGAGAACATGTGCATCGAGCCGCCCTTCCCCTTGGAAAGACCGCTGCGACGACCGGTGAGTTCGGCCATGACACCGCGGGCGCTCATGCCGCAGGCCAGCATGTGGCCATGGTCACGGTAGGCGGTGATGACCTGGTCGCCTTCTTTCAGCGCCATCTGCATGCCGACAACGACAGCTTCCTGGCCGATATAGAGGTGACAGAAGCCGCCGATGAAGCCCATGCCATAGAGCTGGCCGGCCTTTTCCTCGAAACGCCGGATCAGCAGCATTTCGCGGTAGGCGCTCAGATCTTCCTGTTTGGAGAATTCGGCGAACGTGCCGCCATTGAAGTCTTTCTTCGCCGGCTTTGCGGCACTCTTGCGGCTGGAAACGGACGCGGATTTTCGCGGAGCCATTCGTTCCTCCCAATGGTTAGCCTTTTGCGGTTACCATAGGGAAAGAAAGCAGACACAGCAATGCCATATTTGCATGGCTCACATTCCACGCAAACAATTGATTTTACTTTACAAATTTCAATTAACTGAATTCAGGTTAATTTGCGACGCGGTGAAAAATAACGATCTCGTCACTTCGCGACATGTTGAGCGCGAGGCGAGCCTTTTCATCCAGCATGTCCCTTTCCAGCGACCCATCACTCATCAGCTGAACCTCCTTTTCAAGGATCAACCGCTGTTTCGTGAGCTTATCCAGCCGCGCCTGCCGCTCGACGATCTGGCGATCGAATTGCTCGGTCGCCTTCAGGCCATAGCCGCCGTGAATGGAATGATAGCCGAAGTAGGAGAGAAAGGCGACCGCGATCAGCGGCATCACCAGCCGTCCCAGTTTCCGTTTCTTATGATGCCGTGTCCACATGCATTCACGCCCTGATACGCAGTACGGCAATCAGATTAGCGGCGATTGATTAACCGACGGTTGACCATGAACGGCAGGAAAATAGAAACCCGCCCACACGGGGCCGTGTGGACGGGTTCGATTTTCAGACGAATATCAGGCGGCGATCAGCCGCGCAGGATCGAACGGCCGGCGTACTTCGCCTGCAGGCCGAGCTGCTCTTCGATGCGGATCAGCTGGTTGTACTTTGCGAGCCGGTCCGAACGGGCGAGCGAGCCGGTCTTGATCTGGCCGCAGTTGGTGGCGACCGCGAGATCGGCGATCGTCGCGTCTTCGGTTTCGCCCGAGCGGTGCGACATGACGGCGGTGTAGCGTGCCTTGTGCGCGGTCTCGACGGCGTCGAGCGTTTCCGACAGCGAGCCGATCTGGTTGACCTTGACGAGGATCGAGTTGGCGACACCCATCTTGATGCCGTCGCGCAGGCGCGCCGAATTGGTGACGAACAGGTCGTCGCCGACGAGCTGGCACTTGTTGCCGATGAGGTCGGTCACGGCCTTCCAGCCATCCCAGTCGTCTTCGGCCATACCGTCTTCGATCGAGAAGATCGGGTACTTGGCAGCGAGTTCCGCCAGGTATTCAGCCATGGCGCCCGGCTCGAGCGTGCGGCCTTCACCTTCGAGAACGTACTTGCCGTCCTTGAAGAATTCGGTCGCTGCGCAATCGAGCGCGATGAACATGTCTTCGCCCGGCTTGTAGCCAGCCTTTTCGATCGACTTCATGATGAAGTCGAGCGCTGCCGGAGCAGAGGCGAGACCCGGCGCGAAGCCGCCTTCGTCGCCGACATTGGTGTTGTGGCCGTCAGCGGAGAGCTGCTTCTTCAGCGTGTGGAAAACTTCCGAACCCATACGAACGGCGTCGCGCATCGTGTCGGCACCAACCGGAACGATCATGAACTCCTGAAAGTCGATCGGGTTGTCGGCATGGGCGCCGCCGTTGATGATGTTCATCATCGGTACCGGCAGCACGTGGGCGTTCGGGCCGCCGACGTAACGATAGAGCGGCAGGCCGGCAGCTTCGGCAGCGGCCTTGGCGACAGCCATCGAAACGCCGAGGATGGCGTTGGCGCCGAGGCGCGACTTGTTCGCCGTGCCGTCGAGCTCGATCATGGTCTTGTCGATCTGGATCTGGTTCTCGGCATCGAGACCGCCGATCGCTTCGAAGATCTCGCCGTTGACGGCTTCGACGGCGCGCTCGACGCCCTTGCCGAGGTAACGCGTTCCACCATCGCGCAGCTCGACAGCCTCATGCGCACCGGTCGAGGCGCCCGACGGGACTGCCGCGCGACCGAAGCTTCCGTCTTCCAGGTACACGTCGACCTCGACGGTCGGGTTGCCGCGGCTGTCCAGAATTTCTCGGCCGATGATGTCGATGATTGCAGTCATGATCTCTTCCCTGTTGAGGACGGTGGGTGGTCGGGGCCTGTCATACGCCAAGGCCTCGAAATTACAATGGCGCGCAATATGCAAAAACAACCGCGCCATTGCGGTTCATGAAAATTTCACGAAGCGTCGCGGGGCTCAGCCCTTGGCGATCGCGTCGAACGCCAGCAGCTTTTCGAGCAGCCGCGGCATGTCCTTCAGATGCACCATGTTCGGGCCATCCGACGGCGCATTGTCCGGATCTTCGTGCGTCTCGACGAACAGACCGGCGACGCCGACGGCAACGGCCGCACGCGCCAGCGTCTCGACAAATTCACGCTGGCCGCCGGTCGAACCGCCCTGCCCGCCCGGCTGCTGAACCGAATGGGTGGCGTCGAAAACGACGGGCGCGCCGAGCGAAGCCATGATCGGCAGCGAGCGCATGTCGGAGACGAGCGTGTTGTAGCCGAAGGAGGCGCCGCGCTCGCAGAGCATGACGTTGGGGTTGCCGCTCTCGGTAAATTTCGCCAGCACGTTCTTCATGTCCCAGGGCGCCAGGAACTGGCCCTTCTTGACGTTGATCGCGCGGCCGGTCTTGGCGGCTGCGACCAGAAGATCGGTTTGCCGCGACAGGAAGGCCGGGATCTGCAGAATGTCGACCATCGGGGCGACCAGCGCGCATTGCTCTTCGGTGTGGATGTCGGTCAGGACCGGGAAACCGAATTCCTTCTTGAGGTCGGCGAAGATTTCCATCGCCTTTTCGAGGCCGATGCCACGCTTGCCCGAGAGCGACGTGCGGTTGGCCTTGTCGAAGGAGGACTTGTAGACGAGGCCGAGGCCGAGCTTGTTGCAGAGTTCCGAGAGCGCGCCCGCCATCATGAAGGCGTGTTCACGGCTCTCCATCTGGCAGGGGCCGGCGATCAGCGACAACTTCTCGGTCTGTGCGAAGGCGACCTGGCGGGCACCCTCCCCGACCACGACTTTGGCATTGGTTTTCATCATCAAGCTCCAAACGCGAAGATCACCCCTTGCCCCGGCATTTCGGGAACAATGAGGCGCCCGCCCATTTCTGCAAATTCGATATCGTTGTCGGCGAACAGCGCCCGCGTCGCTTCGAGATCGGCAACGCGGAAGACGACTGCCCGCCCGCGCAGGCCCCGTTCGGCATTGCGCACCGAGCGACCGAAGAACGCCTCCATGCCGGCGGCGTTCAGCACCGAGATCTTGGCGTTGGTGGTCGCTACATCCATGCCGAAGGAATGCGCCGAAACCTCGCGCTCATCGACCGCTTCCTGCAGCAGATACTGGAAATCGGTCGGATTGGCTTCCGACAGCACCACTTCGCTGATGCCGATCACACCGTTGTCGTGCCGCTCCAGCGCCGCCCGATCGGTGGGGAGCGCGCGAACGCGCTGACAGTTGAAGAGGAAGAAATCCGGCGCGCGCAGGTCCGCGGCAAAGGCCAGGCGGAAGGAGCCCAGGCCCTCACGGCCATCCGGCAGCTTCATCGGCCGGGAAAATTCCAGCATATCGCCGCCGGAGATGCCGCGTGCCCGGAAACGGATGTGGTCGCTCGCAGCATCCTCCGTGCCGAAAACCAGTGCCGAGAGGCCTTCAGGCCCCTGGCGAAAGCGAAACGCCTGATCACGGGCGACAAAGGCGTTGCCGTCCAGTGCCGCCGCCTCGCATTCCTCGCGGGACGCTATGGCGAGCGGTTCGAGATAGGTGCCGTCGGAAAAGAAGACGCAGGCATTTTCGGTGCCGAACGGATGGCGGGCATCGTCTGCGACGGTGAAGCCGAGGTTGGAAAGCCGTCGCCGCGCCTGGGTAAGCGTATCCACCGGCAGCACGAGGTGATCGAGCGGGCGGGTGGTGCGCTTGGAGAGGCTCATGGCGTGTTCCCTGATGGTTCGCCGCTGTTTGCAACTTTTGGCCGGCGAATGCAAGCCGGGTCACCGCCAGGGAGCGGATCGACGGTCCGGGCTCGGGCCGCTGCCACAAACGCGAACCATCCGCGGCCGGCTGCGCCCGCCGCGGGCTATGGTTGCCGACAGAAGGCGGACCGCCGGAAGGTCAGTAGTAGCCCGGCGCCGTCGTGGCGTTGGCCGTGTTCCCCGCACCGAGACCGGGGGCGAACGTCTGGGGCTGCGTGTAGGACGTATTGGTCGAGGACGTCGAGGCACAACCCGAGAGCCCCAGCACGGCGACCGCCAAAGGCACGAACAACAAAGCGATGAAGCGCATACGGATTGACCCCTTTCCAGTTTCGCTGACGAACAGGAAAGTACGAAAACGATGCTTTGGCGAGTACGTAACAGTAACGCGAGGTAAATAGGCGGCGACGAAGCCGGGTTCGACAACCGCAGCCCCCTACCGGCCGCTGCGGTTGCTCTTCTTGCGCGTAAGCTTTCGGCCCGGCCGGGACACCGGGCTCACTCCATCAGGGGCGACGATCGCTCTTGATGGCGAAGGTGGCGATGAAGGTCGGCACGAACCTGTCGATCAGGAAACGAGCCGACGGCTGCCAATCCTCATGAAAGCCGGCCAGCAGGAAACCGGCCTGCAATTGCCCCTCGATCTGCTGAGAAAGGCTGTGTCCGAACACCAGGGCCTCGCCACGCCCGACCTTGGCCTGCACGACATCGGGAGGGAGATGCTCCGCTTCGGCAAAGGGGAGCCGGTAGGCCGGGCGGATAAGACCCCTTTCCGCATGGGCCGGATCGCGGTCGCCGACGAAAACGATCGGATTGTAGAAGCTCGAAAGCAGCCGACCGCCGGTTTTCAGCACCCGGTGGCTCTCCCGCCAGACCGGACGGATATCCGGAACGTAGAGGTTCGAGATCGGGTGAAAGACGATATCGAAGGTTTCGTCGGCAAAGATAGAGAGGTCGCGCATGTCGCCCTGCACGGCCGAAAGCGGCAACCCTTCGCGTTCGGCGACGCGCCGATCCTGTTCGAGCTGTCCCTCGGAGAGGTCGAAGACCGTAACATCGGCACCGGCCGCAGCCAGGATCGGCGCCTGCTGCCCACCGGCGGACGCCAGGCAGAGGATCCTCTTGCCCTTGACGTCGGGCAACCACCCCGCAGGCAAGTCACTGGGCGTCAGCCGCGCCTGCCACTGACCCTTGCGGGCGTCGGCGATTATCTCCGGCGTGACCGGGCGCGACCATTCGCAGTCCTGGCTTGCTTGCCGGTCCCACGCCTGGCGATTGTGATCGATAATATCGAGATTGGAGGATGAGATATCTTGCATGTTCGGTCCCTGGAAACTTTGTCCTGATGTGACCGCTCATGAAGGCGAATGGAGATCGCAGGCAGAAATGCCCTGGCGTTTGTCCGTCGATGCGGATCGCAGCAATGCCATCGTCCATCCCCTTCGCAAGCGAAGTTGAGGCGATTCGGTTTTCACCGGGCATTACTGGCGCATTGGACGACGCTCCTCTTACTGGAAGCCGCACGCTAGCGGCTGGGTTGCGGGTGGTCAACGCAAACAAAGGTCCATGCCGTGCGGCTTGCGGCCGCAAGGGTTTTGTCCAATCGCCCCGGCGAACGAATATCCGGCACGGTCTGCACGTTATCATGCTGCCTATGATTTCAACCGCTTGAGAAGCCGTCACAATTGCGTAAAATTCACCAATGCAGCCTGGAGTTATGCCGGGCAGCAGGCTGAGGGGCAGCATTTGATTATCGACTTGCAGGACAAGCAACGCATCCGGGCGCGGCCGAGGGACGCCAAACGGCGCATCGGGACGCTGACCCGGTTTCCAATCGGGCACACATTCACATGATGCGCGAGATGATGGCCAAGCTGGCTTCCATCGCCATCATGATGTTTGCGCGAGCGCTGACGGCGGCACGCGCCATCTGGCATGAGACCGGCCTCCCGCCGAAGCAGAGCATTTACTTCGCCAACCATTCCAGCCACGGCGATTTCGTGCTGATCTGGGCGGTCCTGCCGCCTTGGCTCAGGGAACGCGCCCGGCCGGTCGCGGGCGCCGAGTACTGGCTGAAATCGAAGCTATCGCGCTTCATCGGCCGTGACGTGTTCGATGCGGTTCTGATCGAACGCGACCCGGAAGCGCGCACGCAGGACCCGGTCGAGCAGATGGCGGCCGTGCTCAACGACGGATCGTCGCTCATTCTCTTTCCCGAGGGAACGCGCAACCAGACCGAAGCACGCCTTTTGCCGTTCAAGAGCGGGCTCTTCCACCTCGCTTGCAAGCGCCCGGACGTGGCGCTGGTCCCCGTCTGGATCAACAATCTCAATCGCGTCATGCCCAAGGGGGAGTTCGTGCCGATCCCGCTCATCTGCACCGTCAATTTCGGCGAACCGATGCGCCTCAAGGCGCAGGAGACGAAGGAAGAGTTCATCGCCCGCGCCGAGGCCGCGCTGCTTTCGCTCGCGCCGTCATCGACGGATGACCGCGCATGAGCACAGCCAGCCTGGACATGCTCAAGCTGCTCTCCGGCGTCGGCGGCGTTCTCGTGCTGGCGTCGAGCGTCGGCTACGTGCTCAAGCAGAAGCTTTCGCCTGACGGGTCGAACGGCGCGATCGAGAACCTCAACGCCCGCATCAAGGCGTGGTGGGCGATGGTGGTCCTGATCGCGATCGCCTTCGTTGCCGGTCGGGTCGGCGTGTTGCTGCTCTTTGCCTTCTGCTCGTTTGCAGCGCTGCGCGAATTCATCACGCTCATCAACACGCGCCGCGGCGACCACTGGGCGATCGCGGCCGCCTTCTTCGTCGTCCTGCCGATCAACTACTTCCTGCTCTGGGCCGAGCAATACGGGATCTATTCGATCTTCGTGCCGGTCTATGCCTTCCTGCTGATGCCGATCGTCGCGGTCCTTCGCGGCGACACCCGCGACTTCCTGGTCCGGATCTCCGAGGTGCAATGGGCGCTGATGATCTGCGTCTTCTGCGCATCGCACGTGCCGGCGTTGCTCACGCTTCAGATCCCGGGCTATGAGGGACGCAACGTGCTCCTCATCGCCTTCCTCGTCATCGTCGTTCAGTCGAGCGACGTGCTGCAATATGTCTGGGGCAAGCTCTTCGGCAAAACCAAGATCGCGCCCACCCTTTCGCCGTCGAAGACGGTCGAGGGCTTCGTCGGCGGCGTTGCGAGCGCAACCCTGATCGGCGCCTCGCTCTGGTGGATTACCCCGTTCACGCCGGCGCAGGCGGCGCTGATGTCGCTCATCATCACCCTGATGGGCTTCTTCGGCGGTCTCGTCATGTCGGCAATCAAGCGGGATCGCGGCGTCAAGGACTGGGGCCATCTGATCGAAGGCCATGGCGGGCTCATCGACCGGCTCGATTCCGTCGTCTTTTCCGCGCCGATTTTCTTCCATCTGACGCGCTACTGGTGGTCGTTGACATGAGCGCCAAATTGAGGGGGCTGGCATCAAGCGGCGTCGTTCATGTGGCCTTCGCCTTTTTCGCCATGGGCGGCTGGGCGCTTTTCGCCAACCGCCATCACCCGATGCCAAAGCCGCTTGTTGCCGGCCTCGTCCAAGGGACGCTGTCGGCGCTCCTGACGCTCTACCTCAAGACGGCGATCGACGCGCTTTCCAAGCAGTTCAGCGGCGCTTGGCGTCTGGTCCTGCCACCACTTATCGCCTGCCTTGGTTCCTCGGCTGTACTTGTCGCGATCCACGCGGCCAGCGGCACGCCCGAGATCCTGAAAACGATCGCGCTGCCGCTTACGGTTTCGACCACCTACGCCGCCATCTACAACTATTCCATCAGCCGAGGCGAACATGTCCGAGACCGGTGACCGCAGGCCGCTCGCAAGTCGCAACACCCGCTGGGCGCAGGCCATTGCACGCCGCCTGGCATCGATGAACCTCACGCCCAACCGGATATCGCAGGCGAGCATGCTGGCGGCCGCCCTGGCCGGCCTTGCCTTCTGGCTCGCGGGCGAAAGCGAGGATGGCGTAAGGGCGAGCCTGTTCATCGCTGCTGCCCTCTTTTGCCAGTTGCGCCTGCTCTGCAACCTCTTCGACGGCATGGTCGCCGTCGAGGGCGGCAAGGGCGAGGCAGACGGTCCTTTCTGGAACGAGTTTCCCGACCGCATCGCCGACATCCTCATCTTCGTCGGCGCAGGTTTTGCCATCGGCGTGTCGGCTCTCGGTTTTGCTGCAGCCACCTTCGGCGTGCTGACCGCCTATGTGCGCGAACTCGGCCGTGCCAACGGTGCGCCGAGCGACTTCTCCGGCCCGATGGCCAAACAGCATCGTATGGCGACGATGACGCTGGCCGCCGTTCTTTCGGCCTTTGAAGGCCTCTGGCTCGGCGACGGCGAAGTGCTGTGGATCGCGCTTCTTGCGATTTCGATCGGGGCAGCGCTGACGGCCGGCCTGCGCGCCCGTCGCCAGATTGCCTGGCTTCGGAAAAACGCGCCCAACAAAGGCTAAACACCCTCTTCACGCATCGTGAACAAGGCCGCCGCAACATCGCGCCGCCCCCTTGACGTGTGCCTACGTCAATTACTAGATAGATTAGTCTATTTATTAAATGCCACGAGCGCCACCGATGAACGAGTGCTCGCGCGCGCCGAGATCGGCGACGATCAGACCCGTGATCGCCGCCTCCTGAAAGCATACTTTTTCAATCGGTTACGGCGCAAAATTGCAGCGCCTCCCGTTACGGAGAACACGAATGAGTACCCCGGACCGCATCGACGACGTCGACGCATTGCGCGGCTTTGCCTTGCTGGGCATCCTCCTGGTCAACATCATGGCCTTCGCCTCTGCCTTCTACGGACTGGAAATCGCCGACCCCGCCTTCGGCAGCATCCTCGATCGCAGCGTGCATTTCGTAATCGCCCTGTTCTTCGAGATGAAATTCTACCTGCTCTTCTCGTTCCTGTTCGGCTACAGCTTCACCCTGCAAATGCGTTCGGCGGAAAAATCCGGCGAGGCCTTCGTGCCCAGGCTTTTGCGCCGACAGATGGGCCTCTGGCTGATCGGGCTTGCCCATGCGGTTCTGCTTTTCCATGGCGATATTCTCACCACCTACGCGGTGCTCGGCATCGCCCTCTTGATGCTCAGAAACCGCAGCGATGCAGCCCTCTTCCGGCTAGCCAAATGGCTGGTCCTTCTCCTTGCACTGGTCTGGGGCGCACTCGGCATCCTCATCACGCTGGATCCGGTGCCGCTCGATCGGTCTGCCATTCTTTCCGCCGCGGAGGCGGCCGAGCTTGCCTTCCGCGGTGACTGGCAAGCCGTCATCGGTCAGCACCTGACGGAGCTCAACTCGGTCTGGATCATCCTCGTCCTGCTGCAAGCGCCGTGCGCGCTGGCGATGTTCCTGCTCGGCCTGATCGCCGGACGTCGCAAGACCCTGGCGCGGTCGGAGGAGAACAAGGCATTATTCCAGCGCCTCGTGCGCACCGGCCTCTGGGTCGGCCTGCCTGGTGCCGTCATCTATGCCTTTGTCAGCGTCGAGATGCCCGAATCGCCGATCGCGGTCATCGCACTTTCGATCGGCCTCGCCACCGGCCCGCTTCTCACCGGCGCCTATGTCGGCGGCATGATGCTGCTCTTCGGATCCAAAGCCGGCCACGGGCTGCGCAACCTGCTGGCGCCTGCCGGCCGCATGGCCCTTTCCAACTACCTGATGCAGTCCTTGCTCATGGCCCTGATCTTTCATGGCTACGGCCTTGCTCTCATCGGCCAGGTCTCGCCTCTGGTAACCGTGCTGATCGCGCTTGCGATCTTTGCCGCCCAGCTCGTCATCAGCCGCTGGTGGATGGCCCGTTTCGCCTATGGTCCGCTCGAATGGATCCTGCGCTTCATCACCATTGGCCGCGTGCCGCAATGGCGCCGCCCGGCGGAGGCGCGCTGACGGACACCAGCCATTTCCCGCAACCAATGCCCGGCGCCTTCTGCGCCGGGCATTTTCGTTTCCTGGCTTTGAGACGCAGTTCGGAACTATTTCGCTTTGACTCTAATTAGATTTATATCTAAATAGAAGGACAACAAGCGGGCGGAGACGATGCGGATCAACAGGGTTTTCGAGGCGCTTTCTCATCCCGTGCGCCGGCAGATCCTGGCACTGTTGAAAGCCGGGCCGATGAGCGCCGGCGAACTCGCCGAGCATTTCGACCTGACCAAGCCGACGCTGTCGGTGCATTTCAACAAGCTGCGCGAGGCAGAACTCGTCGCGGTCGAGCGGCGCGGCACGAGCCTCATCTACCACCTCAACATGTCCATTCTCGAAGAGGCGCTCGGCGGCCTCCTCAGCACAAGGGATCAAGCACCATGACCTTGCTTTTGCGTTCCCCGATCGCGCTGGTTGCTGGCAGCATACTCTTTTCAACGACGCTCGTCGGCTATCTCGCAATCCCCGCCGAGGCGCTGCTTCCGACCCATTGGGGTGTTGACGGCACGGCCGATGCCTTCTGGCCGCGCGACCGGGCGCTGGCGATGGCGCCTGTGGTGGTCGCCGTGCTTGCCGCACTCTCGCTCGCCGTCGGTCGGTTCGTGCCACAGGAAGAACTTCGGGCGGGCCGGCATATCGCCGAAGTCACCCTCCCCGCGATCCTCGCGCTCTTTGCCGCCATTCAAACTGTGATCGTGCTGATCGGGCTTGGCGTCGACCTCTCGATGTCGCGGGTTATCGCCTTCGGACTCGGACTTCTGTCGATCGCCGTCGGCAACGTCCTGCCGAAATCGCAGCCGAACGGCCTTGCCGGCATTCGGCTGCCGTGGACGGTCGCCGATAACGCCAACTGGCGGGCAACGCACCGGCTTGCGGGATTGTTGATGGTCTGCGCCGGGATCGCCCTGGCACTGCTGGCACTCGTCATGAGCACAGGCCCCGCGCTTGCGGTTGCCACGATCGCAGCGATGCTGCTGCCGATTGTAGCCGCCACGCTTTACAGCTATCGCCTGGCCCGGCGGATTTAGTCGTTCCGTTTACTCAGCCGCCGCGCAACGCGTCGGCACAAATGGAAAAGGCCGGCCTTACGACCGGCCTTTGATGTTTTCGTCGACGTCGCCTCAAACGAGACGCGACTGTTCCAGTGCCGCTTCGATAAAGCTTGCAAACAGCGGATGCGGATCGAGCGGACGCGACTTCAGTTCCGGGTGGTACTGGACGCCGATGAACCACGGATGATCCGGGTACTCGACCGTCTCTGGCAGGATGCCGTCCGGTGACATGCCTGAGAAGACGAGACCGCAGGATTCGAGACGATCCTTGTAGTCGACGTTGACTTCGTAACGGTGCCGGTGACGCTCGAAAATCTCGGTCGAACCGTAGATCTCCGCAATCTTGGTGTCGGCCTTCAGGGCTGCGCGATAGGCGCCGAGGCGCATCGTGCCGCCGAGATCACCCGATGCAGAGCGCTTCTCGAGCTCGTTGCCCTTCACCCATTCCGTCATCAGACCAACGACCGGTTCCTTGGTCGGCCCAAACTCGGTGGAAGACGCCTTCTCGATGCCAGCGAGATTGCGGGCCGCTTCAACGACCGCCATCTGCATGCCGAAGCAGATACCGAAGTAAGGCACCTTGCGTTCGCGGGCAAAGCGCGCCGCGTTGATCTTGCCCTCGGAGCCGCGTTCGCCGAAACCGCCGGGAACGAGGATGCCGTGCACCTTCTCGAGGTAGGGTGCCGCATCTTCCTTCTCGAAGACTTCCGATTCGATCCACTCGAGCTTGACCTTCACCCGGTTGGCGATGCCGCCATGGTAAAGCGCTTCGATCAGCGACTTGTAGGCGTCTTTCAGGCCCGTGTACTTGCCGACGATCGCGATCGTGACCTCGCCTTCCGGTGTGCGGATGCGATCGGCAACGCGTTCCCAGGCATCCATGCGCGGCTTCGGCGCCGGCTCGATACCGAAGGCTGCCAGCACTTCGTTGTCGAGGCCTTCCTTGTGGTAGGCAATCGGAACGTCGTAGATCGAGGCAACGTCGAGCGCCTGAATGACCGCCGACTGGCGGACATTGCAAAACAGCGAGAGCTTGCGGCGCTCGGCTTCCGGGATTTCGCGATCGGCGCGAACGAGCAGGATGTCGGGATGGATGCCGAGCGCCTGCAGTTCCTTGACCGAATGCTGCGTCGGCTTGGTCTTCAGTTCGCCGGCAGCCGGGATGTAGGGCATCAGCGTCAGGTGGACGTAGACGGCGGTGCCGCGCGGCAGGTCGTTGCCGAGCTGGCGGATCGCCTCCATGAACGGCATCGCCTCGATGTCGCCGACGGTGCCGCCGATTTCGCACAGCACGAAATCGTACTCGTCGTTGCCTTCGGTTACGAAGTTCTTGATCTCGTTGGTGACGTGCGGGATCACCTGAACGGTCGCGCCGAGATAGTCGCCGCGGCGTTCCTTGTCGATGATGTTCTTGTAGATCCGGCCGGTGGTGATGTTGTCGGTCTTCGTCGCCGAACGCCCCGTGAAGCGTTCATAGTGGCCGAGATCGAGATCGGTCTCCGCGCCATCGTCGGTTACGAAAACCTCACCGTGCTGGGTCGGGCTCATGGTGCCCGGATCAACGTTGAGGTAGGGGTCGAGCTTGCGCAGTCTCACCCGGTAGCCACGCGCCTGCAGCAGTGCTCCGAGAGCCGCTGCAGCGATGCCTTTTCCGAGGGAGGAAACCACGCCGCCTGTGATGAATACATATCGCGCCATGGGAGTCACCGGATACCTTTTAACAAATGATTCCGCCACCGAAAAATTCATATTCCAGAACTTTTCGTCTTGGGATGGAGGCAGATTTCACACAAAACAAAACCGGCGGATGAAACATCCGCCGGCGGGTTCTTCAGAATTGCGACCTTACTGGCCGCTGGGAACTTGCGATCCCGTATTGCTGTTGGCGCCAGCGGCGGGCGCCGGAGTCGTTGCGCCGCCGGCCGGGGCTTCGCCCGTCGTTGCCGGTGCGGCGGTCGACGGAACGCCGTTGTCGGCCGGAGCGGGGTTGCCGGTTGCCGGCTGCTGTCCAGTCGCGCCGCCAGCCGGAGCCGGAGCGCCGCCACCGAGCGAATTGAGAACGCCACCACCGTTCGAGCTGGTGCCCGGGATACGGTCGAGGATGTCGGTCGCCTGCGGCTGGTAACGCGCGAGAATGCCCATGCCGAGCGCCAGGACGAAGAACAGCGCGGCAAGGATCGCCGTCGTGCGCGTCAACGCATTCGCCGTGCCGCGCGCGGACATGAAGCCCGAACCGCCGCCGATGCCGAGACCACCGCCTTCGGAACGCTGAATGAGTACGACGCCGATCAGGGCGACGACGACCATGAGATAGATGACGAGTAGTACGGTCTGCATCAGCTTCCAGTCCTGCCCTTGGGGCACACGAATCAAACCCTGCGCAAACTCGGCATGGCCGGGCGCAATTTTCGCGCCTCTTTATACCATGCCGTGCGCCATTCCAAGCCCCTGCCCGGTAACCCGGGCGATCAGGCCGTCAATTCTTCATAAGCCCGGTAGATGGCGAGGAAGTCTTCGGCTTTCAAGCTGGCGCCACCGATCAGTGCGCCGTCGACATTGGCGACGCCCATCAATTCCTTCGCATTGGACGGCTTGACCGAGCCGCCATAGAGGATGCGCATCTTGGCGCCGGCGTCGGCAAAGCGCGCGACCAGCTCCTTGCGCATGAAGGCATGCGCTTCCTCGACGTCAGTGGCCGTCGGCGTCAGGCCAGTGCCGATCGCCCAGACGGGCTCGTAGGCAATCACGGTGTTTTCCGCGGTTGCTGCATCCGGCAGGCTTTCGGCGAGCTGGCGCTTCAAAACATCGAGCGTCTTGCCAGCCTTGCGCTCGTCGCCGGTCTCGCCGATGCAAACGATCGCGACGAGTTCGGCCGAATGCGCCGCTTCCGTCTTTGCACGCACCAACGCATCGCTTTCGGCGTGGTCGGTGCGGCGCTCGGAATGGCCGACAATGACGTGGGTGCCGAAGCAATCGGCGATCATCTCGGCGGAAAGGTCGCCGGTATGGGCGCCCGATTGCTTCTGGTGGCAGTCCTGCGCGCCGATCAGGAGCGGGCTGTCGTCGCAGAGCGCCGTCGCCACGTAGAGCAGCGTTGCCGGCGGGCAGATCAGCGTTTCGACCTTGGCGGAGAGTTCGCCCTTGACCCCTTCGGCCATCGCCTTGATCTGATCGAGCGAGGCGCGGGTTCCGTTCATCTTCCAGTTGCCGGCGACGAGCGGGCGGATATCGGGCGTCATGCAATTTCCTCCGGGTACTTTTCTCCGGAAGCGGCCTAGCAAATGCAGCCGGCAAATAAAAGCACCGCCGGCGATTATTCATGGGCGGGGCCGGTTGCCCCGCCCCGCCACAAAGGATCGTCAAGCCCTGCGCGTCGCCGGCATCATGCCGAAGGACGCGCTGCCTTTTCGCCATCTTCCGACGCCGGCCCAGCCTTTGCGGCCGCAATCGCATACATCAGCGGCAGGCTCGGCATGCCCGCAGGCGGCGCCATCCGCCCGCCGCCAAGGTCGCGCATGCCTTCGAACGCCACCCAGCCATTGGCATAGGGATATTCCTTCAGAACTTCGATCCGGAGCCCAGCGTCGATCAGCGCCTGCACGACATCGGCGATACCCCAATTGAACTCGAAGGACGGGTGCGGATTTGTGAAACCCACGACGCCCTCTTGGTAGCCGCCATGCGCAAGGCCTGCGCCCGAGTCGGCGACATAGTCACCGACGCCTGCCTCCGCGACCGGCTCCTTGGGGGCGTAATCGTAATGCAGCTTCCAGCCCGGATCGAAGACCATCGCAAAGGGATGGAATTCGACGAAGGCGAAACGGCCGCCCGGCTTCAGCACATCGGCGATGCCGCGCGCCCAGATCCCGAGGTCCGACAGCCAGCAAATGGTGCCATAGGACGCAAAGACGCGATCGAAACGCCGACCGTTCGCACGGGCGTCATCGAACCAGCCGAAAAGGTCGGACCGCTCGAAGGTGGCGGCGATGCCGCTTTCCGTCGAAAGCCGCGTGGCAAAGGCGATCGCCTCGTCCGAGATATCGACGCCGGTCACGTTCGCACCGCGCCGCGCGAGACTCAGGCTGTCCTGGCCGGAATTGCATTGCAGATGGAGAACGTCGAGCCCGGCGATATCGCCGAGCAACTCGATCTCTTCCGGATAAAGCGTTGAGCCGCCGGCGCGGAAGTAGGCCGCCTGGTCGCCCTTATGGCTGTTATGCGCGACGGTCGCGGCATTCCAGGAGAGGCGATTGGCCTCGTGAAGATCAATACTCATGTTTCACTCTCAAACATCTGAGAGAGACACGGGAGGTTTTTCCCGTGTCCCTGGTGCGCTTAGAATTTCAGCACCGCTTCGAGTTCATCGTCATAGTGCTCGCCCGTCGGCTTGAAGCCCAGGCCTTGGTAAAAGCCTTCGGGGCTGCCAGGGCCCTGTCCGTAGCTCGTGTAGAGCTCATGCAGACCCCTACCCTTCAGATCGCGTACGACAAGGGCGATCGCCTGCTTGCCATATCCCTTGCCCTGGAACGGCCGGGCGATCATGAAGCGCCAGAGATAGACACCCGGGCAATCGATGCCGTCATCCCAGTCGGATCCTTCGTGCAGCATGATGAAGCCAATAAGCGTCTCATCGGCATAGACCGCACGGAACCAGGCATTCTCGGAAAAATGCGCCTCGGCGATCGAGGTGCCGTTGTCCGCCACCATATTGCGCTGTTCCTCGCTCAGCGTTTCGCTGAGCTCGCAGACGTCGCAGACGGTCAGGGCTGAGATGCGCCGAAGGGTAATTTCGGCATCAGACGGCAATACGGTTTCACTCATGGGAAACTCCTTAGAAAAATCAAAATGCTAAAAAAGGGCCCGAACCAGAACGGCGGACCTCGAATCACCCGCTAAAGGGGTAATCGGCGGATAAATTGAAATCATGGCGAGAAAACGCCAACATCAGAAATGCCGAAATCCCGCCAGATTCCGGCACCGCTATTACCAAGGATAACCGCGCGCCCTTACTTGGGGCGGCCGGCGGTCGGCTGGTTGCCGCCGTTCTCCAAGCCGGCGATCGCCGCGTGAACGTCGGCTTCCGCATCCTCGTCGAACTGCTCGAAGATCGCATCGCCGATCAGGGCGTGAACCTCGCGCAGATAGGGGGCTGCCGCCTCGCCGTCGCCGAGCGCCAGATAAGCGCGCGCGATCGAAAGCGACGAGAGCGGTTGGCGCCGCGCGAGCGTCCACTCACGGGCGAGCAGGGAGACGGCAATGCTCTCGCGATGGTGCCCGGCATCGCAAAGGGCGGCGCCGTAGCCACTCTTGACCCAATAATACATATCCGTGAGCGCAAGATGCACATCGGCGACGTTCGATGCCAGACGCCAAGCGTCGACCGCTTCACCATAATTGCCTTCGGTTCCAAGCCGGATGCCCGTGCGGCCGTGTTCATAGGCTTCCCGCTCGTGCGGGCTCATTGGTGTGGTTTTCTTCTTTGTCATGTACGCCAGTCCACATGCTCCCGGGAACAACCCCTCCGTGTCCCCTCCACGAGCAAATGGACCATAGCTTGCCGAGATCAACAAGATCTCAGTGCAATTTTATGGTATTCTAGGCGAATAAAAGCGCGAGCTCATGAGTCTTACCGCAGTCGCCGAGCCGATCCTGGCCGGGCGAACGACCATGGGGTCGGACATGCTGCGCAACGACAAAACCGGATTTGGGTGGATCACCATCGTCCTTCACTGGGCGATTGCGGCGTTGATCCTTACCCTGCTCGGCCTCGGCTTCGTCATGCGGCGAACGCCCGTCGATCCTGCGCTGCAGTTTTCGCTCTATCAGTGGCACAAGTCGCTCGGCTTCACCGCGCTCGGGCTGGCGACGATCCGAGCCCTGTGGCACCTCGTCGAGGTTCGGCCGCGTCCGCCGGCACGCCTCAGCGCACTTGAGCGCCGAGCGGCCAGCGCCACCCATCTCGTGCTCATGATGCTCGCGCTTGCCGTTCCGCTTGCCGGCTGGGCGGTGGCCTCGACATCGACGCTGAACATACCGAGCTTCTATTTCAACTGGATCGTCATCCCCCACCTGCCGATGGCGAAATCGGTAGCGGCCGAAGACCTCTGGACGCTCGTCCACATGACGCTCGCCTATCTGCTCTTCTGCTTCGTCGCGCTTCATGTTCTGGCCGCCCTCTACCACCACTTCGCACGCCGCGACGACGTCCTCGTCCGCATGCTTCAGACCGGCTCACGCCAACGCGCTTCCTCCCAAGCGGCTGGTTCGGATCCGGTTATCGCCGGAAGGAAGAAACCATGACACCGCACTCGCAATCACCAACAAAGGCCATTTCCCTGACGCTCCTGCTGGCGCTCGGGAGCATTCCGTCGCCCGCTGCGGCAGCCGCACCGGACCTTGCCGATGCTGCCGGCAACTACGGCATCACGCCGGCTTCGCGTATTCATTTCACCGTGGCGCAAGCCGGTGGCGGCGGCATTGTCGGCGACTTCGCCAAGTTTTCCGGCAATTTCCGCATCGACCGAAATGATGTCGGCCACTCGACGGTCGAATTCACGCTTTACCCCGAGAGCGTGAAAACCGGAGAAAAGCGGATCGAGGATTTCCTGAAGTCGAGCGCGGTCTTCGACACCGCCAACTTCAGCACAGTCACCTTCCGTTCGACGACCGTGAAACAGACCGGGCCGGATACAGCCGCGGTCGAGGGAACGCTGACGGCGCGCGGCATGTCGCGCAAGGAGCGCTTCTCGGTGACGCTGCTTGACTGGAACCGCGGCTCGATCGCCTTCAACATCCGCGGCAATATCCACCGGTCACCCTATGGCATGGATGTCGGCACGCCGATCTATTCCAACGTCGTCGAGTTCGACATGAACATCAAAGGGCAGAGGCGCTGAACGCCCCTGCCCCTTGCAAGTCGATAGGCGTCTCGATCAGCCGATCTGGCTTCCGACGAAATCCTTGACGATCCGCACGATGCCGCGGCCGAGCAGGTCGTCGAGGGCTGCGATGAACTGGTCGACATGGGCGCGCTCGCAGATCAGCGGCGGTTCGAGCCGGATGACGTTGCGATTGTATTCGGTGAAGGCCACCAGCACGTCGTAGTCCCGCAGGAGCAGCGCGCCGATGAAGCCGGAGAGCGAGCCCTTGAGCTTGTCGTCCAGCATCGAGACGACAGGACGCAGCACCATCGGCAGAGTCTGGCTGAAGTCCTGGAATTCCAGGCCAACCATTAGGCCCTTGCCGCGCACGTCCTTGATGATCTTCGGATACTTCTCCTTCAGCGCCTGCAGGCGTTCGAGCAGATAGTCGCCGCTGTCGGCGGCACGATCGATCAGGTGCTCGTCATAAAGCACGTTGATGCCTTCGATCGCCGTCACGCAGGCCTCGCCCATGCCGCCGAACGTGGCCATCGCGTGGATCATCGCCGTCTTCGGGGTGCCATAGGCCTTCATGTAGACCTCGCGGCGGGCAATCATCGCGCCGACGGCGGCCTTGCCGGCGCCGAGCGACTTGGCGAGCGCCGTTACGTCAGGAACGACGCCGTAATGTTCGAAGGCATAGAAGCGGCCGGATCGGCCATAGCCGCACTGCACTTCGTCGGCGACCCAGAGCACGCCGTACTTGTCGCAGAGCGCACGCAGTTTCTGCCAGTATTCGGCCGGCGCCTGGATGATGCCGCCGCCACCCTGGATGGTTTCGAGCACGATGACACCGATTTCCGGGTCGGACCTGAAGGCGTTTTCCACCGCATCGATATCGGCAAAGGGCACGCGCACGGTGTTGTCGGTGATCTTGAAGTCGGCGCGGTAAAGCTGGCCGTCGGTGATCGCGAGCACACCCTTGGTCTTGCCGTGGAACGAATTCTCGGCATAGACGACCTTCGGCCGCTTCGGACCGGCGGCACGCTCGGCGAGCTTGACCGCCGCTTCCATCGCCTCGGAGCCGGAGGAGCCGAGGAAGACCATGTCGAGGTCGCCCGGCGAGCAGGCCGCGATGTTCTTCGCCAGTGCTGCCGCATATTGCGACATGAAGGCGATGGCGATCTCGTGGCGCTTTTCGTCCTGGAACTTCTGGCGGGCGTCGAGAATGCGCGGATGGTTATGGCCGAAGGCGAGCGAGCCGAAGCCGCCGAAGAAATCGAGGATCTTGCGGCCGTTCTGGTCGGCGTAGAACATGCCCTCGGCACTCTCGATCTTCACCTTGTGAAAGCCGAGAAGCTTCATGAAATGCAGCTGGCCGGGGTTCAGGTGATCCTTGAAGGCCGTGGTGATGTCGCCGATCGACATGGCTTTCGCCTGTTCAACGGTGACGAGATTGGGCTTGGCAACGCCGCCGTCGAGTGACGGAGCGGCAACGGCGATACGGTTCGGTCTATCCAGCATGGTCTGTCCCCTCATTCGGCCGGCACGACAACGGAAGCGGCCGAAACGGCGCCCGTCTTCTTGGCCCGATATTCGTCATAGGCGGCAATCAGCATGTCGCCATCGTTGTATTCCGCGCGCCAGCCAAGCTCGCGCTTGAGCTTGCCGGTCTCGCGCACGCACATCTCGTCGGCGATCAGATACTGTTCCGGGTCCATGATCGGCTTGTTGATCAGGTCGAAGAAGGCGAGCGTCTGCTTGACCGCGAAGGCGGGCGTCGGCAGCAGAATGGACTTCGAGCCGGCATGCTTGACCAGGTTGCCGAGCAGCTCGCGCACCGACGGCGGATTGTCGGAGCCGAGGTTGTAGGCTTCGTTCGGAACGCCGCCCTTCCAGGCAAGCCGCGCGGCTTCGGCGCAATCGAACACCGAGATGAACTGATAGGGCACCTTGCCCGAGCCGATCATCGGCACCGGCAGGTTCAGGTCGATCAGCTTGAACAGTTTTTCCAGAATGCCGAGGCGGCCTGGTCCGATGATCAGGCGCGGGCGGAAGATCGAAATGCTCATGCCCTGCTTACGCCACTGCATGGCAAGCTGTTCGGTCGCCCATTTCGACTTGCCATATTCGCCGAGCGGCTTTGCCGGATGGTCCTCGGTCTGCGGCGACTGTACGGTGTGGCCATAGATCATGTCGGTGGTGAACTGCACCAGGCGCGATGCGCCGGCGGCATCCATCGCCTTCATGATGTTTTCGGCACCGTAATAGTTGACGGGCCAGAAGAACTCCCAGCGCTTGGCGCGGACCTGCAACGGCGACAGCATCTTGGCCGCCATGTTGTAGATCATGTCGTCGGCGCCGATCCCGACCTTTTGGACGGCCTCCAGATCGGTGACGTCGCAATGGACAAAGCGCACGCGGCCGTAATGCGGCAGGTCGGACTTGACGATATCGGCGACGACGACCTCCTCGCCCTCCTTGACGAGGCGTTCCGCCAGATGACGGCCAACGAAGCCATCGCCACCAAAGATGATATGTTTCATGACTTGCTCCCGAATTCTGCGGTGCTCACCCCGGCGGCCTCAGTCGACTTATCTTCGGCATGGGATGAAATGCCCGACTGGGCGATAAGAACGGTTCCGGCGCAGATCAGCGCGATGCCGGCGATGCGCCATGTGTTGAGGTCTTCGCGAAAGACGAAATAGGCGAAGACCGCGACGAGAACGTAAGCCAGGCTCAGAAACGGATAGGCAAAGGAAAGCTCGACCTTCGACAGCACGTAGAGATGCGACGCCATCGAGATGACGAAGGTCGCAAGACCGGCAAAGACCCAAGGGTTGAAGACGATCTGAAACAACCGGACGATCGCGGTTTCGGCCGTCATCGAAATCGGTCCGAGCGTCATCATGCCCTGCTTCAGCATCAGCTGCGCGGCGGCATTGGTGAGCACGGTAAAGAGAATGAATGGAATATATTTCATAGTTTTACTCCCAGTCCCGAAAATCTACTTACGGGCAAGAGACGGATATTCCGTGAAGTTTGCGCATTTAATTGAATAAAATTGTCTGCATTCTCATTCTGGCAAAGCCAGAGCGGTGCGCTTCCAGAAGTTCGAAACCAGTGCCGGATCGCGCAACATTTCGAGCTTCCTCCAGAAAGGAAAAGACTTTTCAAAGACTTGCGAGCTCATGCGGGCATCCTTGTACGGATTGATCGCACCGCCTGCCTCGATCACGATGCGATCGAGCGCATCGAGCAGCTTTACTGTCCGTTCACCTTGATTGGCGAAGTCCAGCGTCAAAGTAAAACCGGGACGCGGGAAGGACAGGACGCCCCGGGGGCCGATATCGCCGAACCGCTTCAGGATCGTCAGAAACGATGCATGGCCGGCCTGACGGGCGGTTTCCATGAGCTTGGCCGTGATCTCCGGTGCGTTTTCTGCGGGATAGACGCTCTGATGCTGGTAGAGCCCGCGCGGGCCATAGAGCCGGTTCCAGGCGCCGATCGCGTCCAGCGGATAGAAATAGGACGTCCAGGGAACGGTCGTCACCGTCTCGCCCGGCTTCACCTTGCGGAAATAATACTCGTTGAAGCCTTTGAGCGTTGCCCGGTTGAGCAGGTTGAACGGCGGCGAAAACGGCACCGACAGCTTCAATCCCTTGGGGATGTCGGGCAGTTCGCAGGAACCATCTGCATGATCGCCGGCAAGCAGCACCCCCCTGCCCATGCGAGATCCCCTGGCGAGCTGGTCGATCCAGGCGACGGAGTATTCATGCTCGGCATCGACGCCGTCGACGAGGGCAAAGTACCGGTCCAGGTTTTCGAAGCGGATTGCGTGCTGCTGCACGTGCGGCGACGGCACCTTCATCAGCCGGATATCGACGGTCATGATCAGTCCGGTCAGCCCCATGCCGCCGATGGTCGCGGCGAAGAGTTCCGGGTTTTCGACCGGCGTGCAGGTCAGCCGTTCGCCGGTCGAGCGCAGCAGCGTAAAACGCGTCACGTGATTGCCGAAGGTGCCGCGTGCGTGATGGTTCTTGCCGTGTACGTCGTTGGCGACCGCGCCGCCGACGGTCACAAAGGCCGTGCCGGGCGTCACCGGCAGGAAGAAGCGATGTTCGATCGCCCGTTCCAGCACCTGGCGCAGCTTCACGCCGGCCTCGCAGGTCATCATGCCGGTGCCGGGATCGAAGGCGAGGATGCGGCCGTGAAGGTTGCATTCGATCAGCGTTCCGCGATCGTTGTGGCAACTGTCGCCGTAGCTGCGTCCGTTGCCGAAGGGCAGATAGCCATCGGCCTCAAGGCTACCGAGCCGGTCTTCATAGTCGTCAGGCGAAATTCCAGGCCGCACGCGATTGTCGATGCGGCCCCAGCTTTCATGGTCTTGCAGCGTCATTGCGGCCCGATGGCTCCAAATAGGATCAGCAGCGCGCCGATCAGCATGGTCAGTTGGCTGCGCCAGTCGCGCATGATGAAAACGACCGGATCCTCATGCAGCATGCCGCGGCGCGCAAGCATCCAGATGCGCAGCAACATATAGAGCACCAGCGGGCAGAGCGGCCACAACGCCCAGGGCGTAGTGTACATCTCCTGCAGCTCCTTGCTGTGCACGTAGAGCGCCAGAACCAGGGCCGAGGTGAAGGCCGAGGCAACGCCGGCCTGACCGACCATCTCGAAGTCGACGGCGAGATAGCCACGCCCCGGCACGTTGCCGCCGTCCTTGTCCTCGAACTCGTGCAGTTCGACGTAACGCTTCACCAGCGCGAGACTGAGGAAGAAGAAGATCGCAAAGGAGACCAGCCAGAAGGAGAGTTCCGTACCGGTCGCGGCCGCACCGGCGACGATGCGCGTGGTGTAGAGGCCGGCAAGCGTGAACACGTCGACGAGCAGCTTGCGCTTCAGCACGAAGGTATAGGCCGTCGTCGCGCAGGCGTAGAAGGCGAGCACCCCGGCAAACTTCCAGGGCAACAGAAGGGTCAGCGCCACGGAAGCGACGATGAGGCAGCCGGCGAGAACCAGCGCCGTCGGCACGGACATCTGGCCGCTCGCGAGCGGCCGGAAGCGCTTCTTTGCGTGGCGGCGATCGTTGGCAAGGTCCGAGAGATCGTTGATGACGTAGACGGCGGAAGCAAGGAAGCTGAAGGCGAAGAAGGCGATGATGACGCTCACGATCGCATCGAAGTGCAGCACCTCGTGATTGAGGATCATCGGCACGCCGATGAGCACGTTCTTCGCCCATTGATGCACCCGGATCGACTTCAGCGGTGCAAGCGCGCTGACCTTGCCGGTATCGAGCCGCTCGGCATCATGGTTGCGACGCCATTTTTCTGCGGCCGCGTCGGGCGAGACGACGATTGCCCGGCGCGCCACTTCGAAGACGGCGATATCGTCACGGCTGTTGCCCATGTAGTCGAAGGCGCCATCGCCGAACCGCTCGACCAGCGCCCGGCGCTTGTTGCTGCTCGTCAGGTTGAGCGCGTCGGTCGAATGCATGACCGAGGAGAACATGCCGACATGGGCGGCGATGTCGTTTGCCACGGACGGTGCCGCGCCGGTCACGAGCACGAGTTCGCGCCCGCTCTTCTTTTCCTCCGCGAGCCGGTCGATGACGGCCTGCCGATAGGGCCAGTCTTCCGCCCGGCGGCCGGATCTAAGCGCCACTTCATGCTTCAGCCGTGCCTTGCCCTTTGCCAGCCAGAACAGCATCGGAAACAGCATCAGCGGATTGCGCAGCAGGATGATCGCCGCCCCTTCCCACAGGGTGTCGGCGGCCAGCAAAGTGCCGTCAAGATCCACACACAGCGGAATGTGCCGTGTCTCGGTACGCGCGTCCATGAAGTCCATCCCAGCCATAGTTGCCGGTATCATCACGACTTCAACTTTCCAGAGTGGAAACGCACGGCTCTGTTTCGCTCGCAAATTGGCGGGCTGGTTAACAAATCCGCAGCAGCAGGGCGACGCCTAATGTCTGTCGCGTGAAAGAGGTTTCACGCGACAGACATTAAGCTCTTGTTTTTATGCATGTCGTTGCCGCAAAACCGCTGCACACTTTTGCGCGACACGCATTAGCGGCTGCCAATCCAGTTCAGCGCATCGCGCCAGTCGGTCATGCGCACCGGCGTTCCGTGCGAGCCGCTTTCGAAAAGCACGAAGCGCGTCGGGTAACCCTTGGCCTTGAGCGCGCGATAGAGCGCCTTCTGGCCTTCGGCCGGATAGACGCTGTCACGACTGCCATGGCTGAAGAACATCGGCAGCTTCGCCTTGTAGGCGGCGCTTTTCGTGAAGTCCGGATCACTGACGCCGCCCATCACCATCATGCCGGAGAGTGCTGCGACGGCGGAGGCGTCACGCGAGACACCCCAGCAGATGAAGCTTCCCATCGACGCGCAGGCGAGCACGACCGGACGGCCGCCGGAACGTTCGGACGCGTATCGGACCAGGCCGGCGATATCGGCGGCCCCT
>NZ_JTLA01000067.1:0-11979 GCF_000799055.1 Ensifer sp. ZNC0028 | reverse complement strand
GCTGCCTTTTGAAGCGGGTGCATGCCAACAACGTCATCGAGGCGCGCTTCCTGCGCATGCTGACGGACCGCGACCTCAATCGCATTTTCGTCTACAGCACCCATCCGAACCATCGCAACCGCACGCTCGACATCTATCGCTGAGGTGCCGCGCCGGACTTGACGGCCCTGCCGCGCTCAATGGATGGTTGTGGTCTCAATCAACGGGATCGGACCTGAACCATGCAGCGACCCTATCGGCTTTCCTGCCATTGCGGCGATATCGCCGTCGAAGTCGACGAAGAGCTGACCGGTCTCGTCGACTGCAATTGCTCGACCTGCCGGCGCTCCGGCTTCCTGCATTGGAAGGTGGACGCCGCCAAGGTGAAGCTCTTGACCGAAAAGCGCCGCCTGTCGAGCTACATCTGGCGCGGTCTTAACGAGGGGCATCATTTCTGCCCGACCTGTTCGACGCCGATCATGCGCAGCGGCTACCCGGACAACAAGATCTCGATCAATGCCCGCTGCATCGAAGGCGTCGATGTCTTCACGCTGGAGATCGAGCGCTATGACGGGCGCAACGACATGTTCCCCGGGCCACTGCCCTGAGCTTTTCACGATCGTTTGAAGACCAAGCGCCGCCCCAATGGGAGCGGCGCTTTTTATGTCAGTGGAAGAGAACGCTGGCGCCCTGATCAGCCGCGCCCGCAATCGCCCGGAACGGCGCGAAGAGCTCGCGGCCCATGCCGAAGTCGTTGTCCGACAGGTCGGCATGCGCCGGCACACGCGTCTTGAGCGCGATATCCTCGACCAGCACTTCGATCGTGCCTGCAACAGCGTCGATGCGGACGATGTCGCCTTCCTGGATGCGAGCGATCGGGCCGCCGTCCTTCGCTTCCGGCGTCACGTGGATTGCCGCCGGCACCTTGCCGGAGGCGCCGGACATGCGGCCGTCCGTCAGGATGGCGACGCGCTGGCCGCGGTCCTGCAGGATGCCGAGCACGGTCGTCAGCTTGTGCAGTTCCGGCATGCCGTTGGCCTTCGGGCCCTGGAAGCGCACGACGGCGACGAAATCGCCCTCGAGCTTGCCGGCCTTGAAGGCGGCGTTGAGTTCGGCCTGGTCGTGGAAGATCTTGGCTGGCGCCTCGATGATGTGGCGATCCGGCTTGACGGCAGAGATCTTGATGACGGCCTTGCCGAGATTGCCGGTCAGCATTTTCAGGCCGCCCGTGTGCTGGAACGGCTGGTCGATGGTGGCGAGCACCTTCGGGTCGGCACTTTCCTTCGGCGTCGGCACGCGTTCGACATTGCCGTCGGCGCCGAGGCGTACGTCGATCTTGTAGGCGTCGAGACCCTGGCCGACGACGGTGCGCACGTCGTCGTGCAGCAGGCCGGCGCGAAGCAGCTGGCTGATCAGGAAGCCCATGCCGCCAGCGGCATGGAAATGGTTCACGTCGGCAAGTCCGTTCGGATAAACGCGGGCGAGCAGCGGCACGATGTCCGAAAGCTCGGAAATGTCCTGCCAGGTCAAGACGATGCCGGCAGCACGCGCCATGGCGACGAGGTGCATGGTGTGGTTGGTCGAACCGCCGGTCGCATGCAGGCCGACAACGCCGTTGACGATCGAGCGCTCATCGATCATTTCGCCGGCCGGCGTGAACTCGTTGCCCATGGCGGTGATCGCCAGCGCCCGCTTGGCCGCTTCCTTCGTCAGCGCGTCGCGCAGCGGCGTGCCCGGATTGATGAAGGAGGCGCCGGGCAGATGGAAACCCATGATCTCCATCAGCATCTGGTTGGAGTTGGCGGTGCCGTAGAAGGTGCAGGTGCCCGGTCCGTGGTAGGACTTCGATTCCGCCTCCAGCAGTTCGTCGCGGCCGACCTTGCCTTCAGCGAACAGCTGGCGAACCCGCGCCTTCTCGTCGTTCGGCAGGCCCGAGGTCATCGGCCCGGCGGGCACGAAGATCGCCGGCAGGTGGCCGAAGGTCAGTGCCGCGATCACGAGGCCCGGCACGATCTTGTCGCAGACGCCGAGATAGACGGTGGAATCGAACATGTTGTGCGACAGGCCGACGCCGGCCGCCATCGCAATCAGGTCGCGCGAAAACAGCGACAGCTCCATGCCCGGCTGGCCTTGCGTGACGCCGTCGCACATGGCGGGCACGCCACCGGCAACCTGGGCGACGCCACCTGCCTCGCTGGCCGCCTGGCGGATCAGCGCCGGATAGGTCTCGAACGGCTGATGCGCCGACAGCATGTCATTGTAGGAGGTGATGATGCCGAGATTGGCCACGCGGTCGCCCGCAAGCGCTACCTTCTCGGCGGGGGAACAGACGGCAAATCCATGCGCGAGGTTGCCGCAACCGAGCACGCTGCGATGCGGACCGCTCGATGCCGCCCGGCGGACGCGATCGAGATAGGGCTCGCGGTGGGGTTTCGAGCGCTCGACGATGCGAGCCGTGATCGAGGCAATGCGGGAATCGGCGGACATGGCAAATCCTGTTCCGGAGTCTTCGGACTCCTCATCTTCATCCAGTCATCGTCCGGAGCGCGGCGAGCTTGGGAGAGCGCAAGCCGCGTCCCGGCGTTTCTCAGAAACACCTGTGCAATCCGACGGGAGCGCGCCACCGGCTGAACGTGTCTCCAAAGTTCCTATCGGGCCGGTTCGGCCCAACATCATTCCGATCTACGGCGCCCAGTAGATCTGCACCGGCGACGCGGCGCGGCGCAGCATCGCGCGGATCGGCATGTCCTTTTCGTCGCCGGCTTCTTCGGCCTTGGCGAGAACCGTCTTCTTGCCTTCGCCCTCGATGTGCAGCACCAGAAGCCGTGCATCCTGGAGGCTGGCAAAGGTAAAGGTCAGGCGGGTTTCGCCGGCACCCTCGGCTTCCATCGTGATCACGCCGCGCGGCGTTGCCGGATCGATGGCGCGCGCGAGTTGCGATCCGCCCGGGAAGAACGATGCGGTGTGACCGTCCGTTCCCATGCCGAGGATCGCCACGTCGAACGGTGCGCCGATCTTCGCCGTTTCCCGGCTTGCCAGATCAGCCGCGGCCTCCGCCGTCGGGGCCGCCTGGTAGAGCGGCAGGAAGGTTGCTGCAGCCGCCTTGCCCTGAAGCAGGTTGGCCGCCACCAGACCATGGTTGGAGCGGTCGCTTTCCGGCGGCACGAAGCGCTCGTCGACCAGCGTCACCGTCACCTTGTCCCAGGCGATGTCCTTCTTCGACAGCGCCTGGAAGAATGCCTTGGGCGTGGAGCCGCCGGAGACGGCGATGCTCGCGGAGCCGCGTGCGGCAATGCCGGTGGCGAGCGTCTGGCCCACTGCATCGGCAAGGCCTTGCGCCAGTGCTGCGCCGTTTTCGAATGTATGAAGTGTAGACGTCATCGGCGCACCTATATCGCGTCGTTCCAGGTCCGGCCGTCGCGCTCGATCAGCGCGATCGACTGGCTCGGGCCCCAGGTGCCGGCGGTGTAGCCCTGGACCTGCTGTCCGGTCTCTTCCCAGGCCTTCAGGATCGGATCGACCCACTTCCATGCGGCCTCGACTTCGTCGCGGCGCACGAACAGCGTCTGGTTGTTGCGGATGACGTCGAAGAGCAGCCGCTCATAGGCGTCCGCATTGCGCACGGCAAAAGCCTCGGCGAAGCTCATGTCGAGCGAGACGCTGCGCAGGCGCATGCCGCCCGGGCCCGGGTCCTTGATCATCAGCGACTGCTTCACGCCTTCGTTCGGCTGCAGGCGGATGACCAGCTGGTTGGCCGAGATACGGCCGGCATTGTTGTCGAAGATCGAGTGCGGGATCTGCTTGAAGGTGATGACGATTTCCGACATGCGGCCGGCAAGGCGCTTGCCGGTGCGAATATAGAAGGGCACGCCGGCCCAGCGCCAGTTGCTGACCTCGGCCTTGATCGCCACGAAGGTTTCGGTGTTGGAAACACCGCCTTCGAGCTCTTCCAGGTACCCCTTGACCGGGCCGCCAGCCGAAGCGCCGGCGCGGTACTGGCCGCGCACCGTCACCTGCTCGACATTCGACGAGGTGATCGGTTTCAGCGCGCGCAGAACCTTGAGCTTCTCGTCGCGCACCGCTTCTGCGTCCATCGAGGTCGGCGCTTCCATGGCGACGAAGCAGACGAGCTGCAGGATGTGGTTCTGCACCATGTCGCGCAGCGCGCCGGCCTTGTCGTAGTAGCCGGCGCGGTTTTCCAGGCCGACGGCTTCCGACACGGTGATCTGCACGTGGTCGATATGGGCGGAGTTCCACAGCGGCTCGTAGAGCGCGTTGGCAAAGCGCAGCGCCATCAGGTTCTGCACCGTCTCCTTGCCGAGATAGTGGTCGATACGGAAGATCTGCTCTTCGCGGAAGACCTTGCCGATCGTGTCGTTGAGTTCGGTCGCAGACGCAAGGTCACGGCCGATAGGCTTTTCGACGACGATGCGGGTGTTCTTGGTGATCAGCTTGTGGTCGCGGATGCGCTCGGAGATGTCGCCGAAGATCGCCGGGCCGACGGCGAGATAGAAGGCGCGAATGCGCTCCTTGCCCTCTTCGAGAATCTTCTTCAGCGCGTCCCAACCCTGGTCGGACTTGGCGTCGACGGAGACGTAGAACAGGCGTGCAGCGAACTTCGCGACTTCCTCTTCCTTGTACTCTTCCGGCTTCAGATGTTCCTTCAGCGCGTCAACGGCAAACTTGCGATAATCCTCATGGCTGAGTGCCGCGCGCGAGGCGCCGATGATGCGCGTCGGCTCGGTGATCTGGCCTTCCAATTGCCGGTGATAGAGCGCCGGCAACAGCTTGCGCTCCGCAAGATCGCCGGTGCCCCCGAACACCACATAGTCAAATGGTTCGACGGGAATGATCTGGCTGCTCATGGGATATCTCGATCTGTTCAGGTCAGGGGCACATATAATCTAATCGATTTAAAGGCGCTAGTGCGGGATGAGGAAAAGTGCGTGCGGTTTTCCGCCCGCATCCCGCATTATCTTCTAACTATTGAACACGTTTATGATTTTGGGTCGAGCCGACCCAAAATCATCGTGATCTCAAGCGCGGCGCAATAAAATGCCGCCGCAAGCCTTCTTCAGAACCTGTCGCGTAATGCGTACCAGCTAAGCGCGAAGAAGAGAAGGGCGGAGCGGAGCCGGGTTCCGCCCGGAAAAGCCGGAATTTTCAGCGCCTTCAAGAGGTCGAGCTCGGTGTCCTTGCCGAGCGCCAGGTCCGCATAGAGCTTGCCGCAATAGTTGGAGAGCATCACACCGTGGCCGGAATAGCCGCCGATCGAGGTGACGCCGGGCATGACCTCGCGACAGAAGGGCGTGCGTGGCATGGTGATGCCGACGGAGCCGCCCCAGGCATGGGTGATCTCGACATTGGCGAGCTGCGGATAGATCTCGCTGATCTGCCGGCGGATATGGGTGGAGATGTCGCGCGGATTGTCGGCGGTATAGGCTTCGCGGCCGCCGAACAGAAGCCGTCCATCCCGTGACTTGCGGAAGTAGCGCACGACGAAGCGCGAATCGTCGACCGACTCACCACCGGGAATGACGTCAGGGTGGTCCGAAAGCACCGTCGTCGCGCCGATGAAGGAACGGATCGGCATGACATGGCTGGCGCTCACCGGCTCCAGGTTGCCGATATAGGCATTGCAGGCGACGAGCACGCGGTCGGCGGTGATCGTGCCGCGGTCGGTGGTGATGACGATCGCGCCGCCCTTGCGGTCGATCTTCAGGGCCTTGGTCTGCTCGAAGAGGTTGGCACCGGCAAGCGCTGCCTGTTTCGCAAGGCCGACCAGCAGCTTCATCGGGTGGATGTGGCCGGTGCCGGCATCGCGAATGCCGAAGTGGTAATGATCGGATCCGAGCCTGCTTGCGGTTTCCTCGCGCTCCATGAAGGTCAGGTGCGGATAGCCGAAGCGTGTCGCCATCGCCTCGGCATGGTCGCGATAGTCTTTTTCGAGGCTTTGCTTGTGCCCGACCGAGAGTTGGCCGGGCACGAATTCGATGTCGATCTCGTGCGCGTTCGCAAAGTCGAGCACGTAACGCTTTGCGTTCTCGGCCATGTCGAACAGCGCCTGCGCCCGTTCGTGGCCGAGGCTCTCTTCGGTCTCGTCCGCCCAGGCGCGTTGACCTGTGCCGAACTGGCCGCCATTGCGGCCAGAGGCACCGTCGCCGAAGCGGCAGGCGTCGATCAGGGTGACGTCGACGCCTTGCCTGGCAAGGTTGTAAGCCGCCTGAAGTCCCGTATAGCCGCCGCCGACGATCGCGACATCGGCTTTCCGCGATCCCGGCATGGGCGGATAGTCCGGTCGGTCCGGAACAGTCGCCTCATACCAGGAGTAACCGGGCGAGATCGGGCTTTGCCAGGACATGGAGAACCTCTGAGATCAGACGTTGAGAAGCAGGAATTCGCGCTCCCAGGGACTGATGACCTGCATGAAGGTCTCGAACTCGCCACGCTTGACGCCGGCATAGATGGCGATGAACTCGGGGCTGAGCACATCTGCAAGCGAGGGTGCCGATTCCAGCAGCGCAACCGCTTCGAGCAGGCCGCGGGGCAGGTCGATCTCTCCCTCGTTGGCCGTGTCCTCGGTCGGCGCCGTCGGATCGCGCTGTTCTATGATGCCGAGATAGCCGCAGGCGAGCGAGGCCGCGAGCGCCAGATAGGGATTGGCATCCGAACTCGGCAGCCGGTTCTCGATACGCCGGGCGACCGGCTCCGACACCGGGATGCGGAAGGCAGTGGTGCGGTTGTCGTAGCCCCAGGCGGTGTTGACCGGCGCCGACATGTCGGGCGTCAGTCGGCGGAAGGAGTTCACATAGGGCGCCATCATCACCAGCGTGCGCGGCACATAGTGCTGCATGCCGCCGATGAAGTGGAAGAATTCCTTCGATGCGGAACCGTCCGGGTTGGAGAACAGGTTGCGGCCGGTGTTGATCTCGACCACCGACTGGTGAATGTGCATCGCCGAGCCGGGCTGGCCCTGCATCGGCTTCGCCATGAACGTGGCATAGATGCCGTGTTTCAGCGCCGCCTCGCGGATCGTCCGCTTGAACAGGAACACCTGGTCGGCCAGCTCGATCGGGTCGCCGTGGCGCAGGTTGATTTCGAGCTGCGCCGGTCCTTCTTCGTGGATCAGCGTATCGATCTCGAGACCCTGCTTCTCGGAGAAGTGATAGATGTCGTCGATCAGTTCGTCGAATTCGTTGATGCCGGCGATCGAATAGCCCTGGCCGCCGAGGATCGAGCGACCGGAACGGCCTTTCGGCGGATGCAGGGGATAGTCGGGATCGTCATTGGTGGCGACGAGGTAGAATTCGATCTCGGGTGCGACGACCGGCTTCCAGCCCTTCTGCTTGTAGAGATCGACCACGCGCTTCAGCACGTTGCGCGGCGTGTAGCTGATCTGCTCGCCCTGCGAGCCGACGATGTCGCAGATCACCTGCGCCGTCGGGTCGGTCTCCCAGGGAACGACCGAAAGGGTCGAGAGATCGGGCACGAGCTTGATGTCGCTGTCGCGGGAATCGTAGCGGAACTGGCCGGTTTCATCTGGATATTCGCCCGAGATCGTATGGCGGTAGACGGCCGAGGGCAGCGCCAGGGAGGTGTTGGAGGTGAACTTCGAGGTCGGCATCATCTTGCCGCGCGGAACGCCGGCGAGGTCGGGCGTGATGCATTCGACGTCTTCGATGCCGCGGATCTTGAGCCAGTCCGTGGCTTCCTTCCAGGTCTTCACACCGCGGAGGGAGTGGAGGGCGGGGGGTATTTTCGAAGTCTTGCTGATTTTCGTTGTTTGTTGGGCAGCACTTCTCTTGGAGGGCATAAATCACCGGTTTTGGCTTCGGATAGCGCATCATAACCACAGATTGGCAATTGGCTAGATGGGCTTGATCATTGACTTTCTGCTTTGCCACCGGAATGGAAGGACAAACGAGCGGAGTGTTTCGTGGCTGAAAAGACAGATGTGGTCATCATTGGCGCCGGTGCCGCCGGCATGATGTGCGCCATCGAGGCGGGCAAGCGCGGCCGCCGCGTGGCCGTGCTCGACCATGCCAAGGCGCCGGGAGAAAAGATCCGCATCTCCGGCGGTGGCCGCTGCAACTTCACCAATATCCATGCGGGGCCGAAGAACTTTCTGTCCGCCAATCCGCATTTCGCAAAGTCGGCGCTGGCGCGCTACACGCCGCGCGATTTCCTCGCTTTTGTCGAAAAGCATGGCATCGCCTGGCACGAAAAGACCCTCGGTCAACTCTTCTGCGATCATTCGGCGAAAGACATCATCAAGATGCTGCTGTCCGAAATGCGCGACGTGCATGCCGATCTTCGCCTCGAAACGACGATCGAGAGCGTCGAGCGCCATGGCGCCGGCTTTCGCGTGATGACGGGCGAGGGACCGATCGATGCGCAGTCGCTGGTCGTTGCCAGCGGCGGCAAGTCGATCCCGAAGATGGGGGCGACCGGGCTTGCCTACCGGATCGCCGAGCAGTTCGGCCTCGGGCTCATCGAAACGCGTCCCGGTCTCGTGCCGCTGACGCTCGATCCGGCGCAGCTCGAAGCGATCGGTGATCTGGCCGGCGTCGCTGCCGATGCGGAAGCGCGATCCGGCAAGACGGCGTTCCGCGAGGCGGTGCTGATCACCCATCGCGGCCTGAGCGGCCCGGCCATCCTGCAGATTTCCTCCTATTGGCGCGAGGGGCAGGAGATCGTGCTCAGGTTGATGCCCGACATCGACATTGCCTCCCTTCTCAAGGATGCGAGGCGCAGTCACGGCAAGCAGGCGGCGCAGACGGCACTCGGTGATATCCTGCCGCGGCGGCTGGCACAGTTTTTCGCCGACGGCGCAAAGCTGACCGGGCGCCAGCTGGCCGATCTCTCGGACAAGACCATCAACCAGCTTGCCACCTCGATACAGGCCTGGACCATCAAGCCAGCCGGTTCGGAAGGCTACCGTACGGCCGAAGTCACGCTTGGCGGCGTCGATACCAACGGGCTCGACTCCAAGACGATGCAGGCAAAGGCTGTGCCGGGGCTCTATTTTATTGGCGAGTGCGTCGATGTGACCGGCTGGCTCGGCGGCTACAATTTCCAATGGGCCTGGGCGTCGGGCTTTGCGGCCGGCCAGGACGCCTGATTTCCCCGGTTTTGGCGGGGCGAGCTTCAGTGATTGTTAATATATCTCGCCGAACCTTTATCCTTGTCGGCACAGCCGGCAGTTGGTGGGATCGGATTGTCGCGTAAACGGAAATAACACTGTTTCTGATTTTTTGACTTTCTTCCGCCACGGCATGGCTGCAATATAACTGTGACGGGCAATACGGGTCATGCGGACCCAGCGTTGCCGGTCAATGTGACAAGGACAGGATGCCATGAACCAAATCCGCCGCCGTCCCCGCGCCATCGCGATCGCCCGCACCGATGAAAGCCGTCAGCAGAAGGCCGCACTCACGCGCCTCGCCTTGATTGCATTCTTTGCGGTTGCCGCCCTCGCAACCCTTCCGGCTCTCTGGTTCTGAGTTCAGGGGATCGGCCTTAAGCGGCCGCCTCTCGGGCGCATTTGACGCGTCCGCGCACGCCTACGGATTTTCTGCCGCGGGTTGAATGCGCTTATACAAATTTTAATCGTTCAAAACAGATAGTGCGACGATGTGAGTTTCGTCAGGTTCACGTTGCCGAGGAGTGGCGCCGTGGATCCGCAATGATTGCCGACGGACTGGCGGTGTGCGCCGCATGATTTTTCGAAAAACATCAGCCTGTTTGCGCATCGGGTGGCTCTCGATCGTTCGCACATTCACGCCCTGTCGTTGAGTGCGGAGACCTAGCGAGCCGTCGGGGGAGGCGAATGCGAGCTGCGAGCCAAGGTGTTTTCCATGTTCATCGATAGAATTCTTGCCCGTTTCAAGATCCAGACGAAGGTGCTGTTTTTCATTCTGCCCTTCGTCGTCAGCATCTGTGCCGTCGGTATCACCGGCCTCTATGCATCCGGCCTGCTTCAGGGACGCATGGAGATTTCCAACAGCGTGTTGCAGACCTTGAGCGGCTTCAAGGATGTCTATGCGGGCATGAACGCCTTCCTGCATTCGACTACCGAAGAAACCCGCGATGCCGTGCAGTCGACGATCTCGGCGCAGAAGGACGTGCTCGCCGATACGGCTGCACAGGTCGCCGGCCAGAACGGCCAGGACGAACTGAAGGCGGCAATCGCGGCGACCAGCGACATCGAGGCCCGCATCGGCGGCCTTTGGACGCTGCACGTTGGCGAGCAGGACCTGCGCACGGCAATGAACTCGAACCTCGACGCCCTGCTGATCGAGCGCGCCAAGATCAACGAAGAATCGAACCGCCTGCAATACGCCGTTCGCAAGAGCGAGAACGCCGCCAAGACCATGCTGCGCGAGGCTGAAAAGCTGATGCGCGCCAGCCGCTTCTTCAACGAATTCGGCACCGAGGTCAGCAAGGCGATCAGCGTTGACGATAAGCTGAAGGCCGTCAAGGAACGCTTTCCGATGATCGGCCGCACCGAGCGCGACATCTTCCGCCTGCTGCCGAAGGACGAAAAGTCGCTCACCGAAACCATCACTTCGGCCTCCGCCGAGATCGGCGCGATCCTGAAGGCGCCAGCCGGCCCCGAGACGCTTGCGGGCATTTCCAAATATGTCGACCGCTTCCGTACCGCGAGCTTCCGCCTGGAAGCGGCGTCCGTCGGCAAGATGCGTGACGCGACGCGGATTTTCGCCGAACTCGACGAGCAGATCGTCACGACGGAATCGGTTCTGACCGCTACCCGCCGTCTCTCGTCGTCGATCACCGATATCCAGATTTCCGCCGCCACCTTCATGGGCCTGACGAACGAGAGCAATCGCCAGAAGCTGCTCGACAAGTCGCTCGCCGTTCAGCAGAACATGGCGACGCTTCGCGGTGTCGCGAGCGACGGCGCCTCCTTCGACAAGATCGCCGACACGCTGATGCCGATCCTGACGGCGATGAAGAAGGATGCCGCAGCGCTCGTCGAGATCACCGTCAAGCGCACCGCAGACTTCGACGCCGCCGGACAATCGATCAACCAGATCTGGACCGACCTCACCGAATTTGCCGAACAGCAGAAGGTTGCCGCCGGAACCGAGCGTAACGAGGCGAACCAGATCTCGGTCGCCGCGACCGTTGCCGGTGTCGTCATCGCGCTTCTGGCAGGCATCGCCCTGACGCTGACGCTGAAGAAGCCGATCGGCCAGATCACCGCAGCAATGCGTCGTCTCGCCGATGGCCGCCTCGACACGACGATCGACGGCGACGGCCGCCGCGACGAAATCGGCGACATGGCGCGCGCCCTTGGCGTGTTCAAGGAGAACGCGCTCTCCAAGGTCCGCATCGAGGCCGAAAGCGAAGAGCAGCGGACGCGCGCCGATATGGAGCGCAGCCGCAACGACCAGGAAAAGCGCGAGCTCGATCGCCAGATCGATCTCGCCGTCAGCGAACTTGCCGCTGGCCTTGGCCGCCTGGCCCAGGGCGACCTGTCGCGCCAGATCGACGTGCCGTTCCACGGTCGCCTCGAGCAGCTGCGCCAGGACTTCAACGGTTCGCTGATCCGCCTGCAGGACACGCTCGCCCAGATCCGCGCCAATGCGCAGGCGATCCAGGAGAGCGGCTCCAGCATGCATCATGCGGCAGATTCGCTGTCGAAGCGCACGGAGGCCCAGGCCGCCTCGCTCGAAGAAACCGCGGCCGCCGTCGATCAGATCACTGTCACCGTCCGTTCCTCGGCCGAGCGTGCCGGTGAGGCCAACCATGCGGTGATCCAGACGAAGCGCAGCGCCGACAGTTCGGCGACCGTCGTCACCAACGCGATCGCCGCCATGGGACGCATCGAGGAGGCTTCGCGCCAGATCGAGCAGATCATCGAGGTGATCGACGACATCGCCTTCCAGACCAACCTCCTGGCGCTCAATGCCGGTATCGAAGCGGCGCGCGCCGGTGAAGCCGGCAAGGGCTTTGCCGTCGTCGCCCAGGAAGTGC